>JAEOTS010000005.1 GCA_016839745.1 Promethearchaeota archaeon | reverse complement strand
TGCAAATCTTTGAAAACTCAATCGGACACACGCTATTCAGATTGATTAACATCAAATCACATAAAGAAAAATCATTTCTTACATCCTCACGAAAGAATAATGAACCATTTGAATACACTCCAATTTTGATATTTGGATATACCCCTTTAATCATCTTAGAAAGTTGCGTAAATCCTGAATATAGAGTTGGTTCGCCTAATCCAGTTAACCAAACATAATCAGGTTCTCCGTGGGTTTCAATATAATCTCTTATTTCTCTAAACACATCCTCAGGAGGATAGAATAGTTTACGTTCACAAGTTTTATCCGTTGTTGGTCCAATTCCACAGTACACGCAATTAAAGCTACATACCTTATAAGGATTAAAATTTACAGCTAAAAGTTTCCCAAATTTGGGATTCTCCTTGACACCCTTTACATATTTGTATCCCATAATATTTTAACTCATCTATTGTTAACATTTGATATTGAATGTTATTGAGTTTTTATATTCAATTCCTTGATTTTGAGCATATATGTATTTGCTTTTTCTAACCAATGTTCTTTCTTTTCTTGGTTACACAAACAAGAATAGGTTTGCTCCATACCTTCTTCTAAACATTCTTTAGCTAAATCGTACTCTTCAAGGTTATAATAACAGATGCCTAGCTTAATGAATGTTTGATAGACAAAATGGCCATAACGTTCAAGATTTAAGGCTTCTTTGAATAATGCTATTGCCTTTTTATACCTTTTGAACATCATTAATACTTCTCCATATGAATCATGATAATTCCCACAATTAGGATCAAGATTCACTAATTCTTTTGCTAACTTTATTGCATCACTTTCTCGTTCTAAATAAGCTAATACATAAACTTTTGAGTTAAGTAAGTCATAATCATCGGGATATAATTCAATAAGTTTATCCAAAATTTCTAGGGATTCTTCGAATTTCATAGGATCATTTTCATAATAACCCATTTTGTCCAAAATATATGCCTTCTTATTTAGAAAGTGTTTATTTTCATTAGGAAATTGGTTAATGGCAATTTCAACAAATTCTATTGCTTCTTTAAATCTCTTGTTTAATATGAACCCATGAATTTTTTTGTAATAATAGTCTATTATTTTAGGTTTTAATTCGATAGCAGTATCAATTGCTTCAACAGCATCGTCAAATCTTCTCAGCTCAAAGAAGATAATAGCTTTCAGTTGGTAATATCTAGATAAATTTAAAGTATTGGACTCCAATGATATAGTTTTTTCTATCTCGTCTAAGAAATAATCTAAACTAGCATTCTCAGGATCCCATCTATGAAGAAGGTTATAACCAAAAATAAATGCTCGATTTAAATGTGAAATAGGGTGATTAGAGTTTATTTGAATGGCATCATGCGAAATTTCTAAGGCTTTTTCAAAATTTCCTAACGATAAATGACAAAAAGTTAAGATAAACATAATTATTGGAATAAGTTGATCATCATCTACATCCGTAAGTTTGTCAAGCTGTTCCTCTAAAAGTTCTATAGCTTCCCTATGTCTCCTCCAAAGAGATACAACAATCGAATTCAAAATGTATAATTCGATTTTTTCTGGTTCTGATTTAATTGCTGAGTTTAATACTTCTAAAGCTTTATCAAGATCTCTCTCTTCAATACTAGCAATAGTTTTCTGAAAAACCGTTTTGATATTTTTCATGTAATATGGTGCCAACGCTTTTAATGTATCTGGATATAAATAATATCTATGTTCCTTCTTTGCCTTAAATTGATGCTCTAAATCACCAGATTCAAAACTCTGAAGCATTAATGGGATATTCTCATACATAAACCCTTCTAACTTATCAGACGCATCAACTAATTGTTTTTCAGTCTCGATTTTATAAGTCAAATATTTAATATATTCTGCTAAAAATTCTCCCAGTGAATCTCTTAAATCATTATGAAATAAATTATCACAAATATCACCTAAAATATCATCTATCAATGAATACATGGTATAGTAGGGATACCCCCCTAACTTATTCAAGTACGTAAATTTTGCGACATATTCATCCACAATAGCTCGCAGTACTTTCTCTATCTTTTCCTCAGCCTGAAAATAAAAAGTTTTGCCTTCTTTAGTGTTTAACTTAAAAAATTTTATCGGATAAATCTCTTTCTCTGCTATCTGAAGAATATGAAATTCTAATATTATTTTTTCAATACCAAACTTTAAAGAAAATTCCTCCGGAGAAATATATCCAGGATACGAATTTGGGTGATTAATCGAAAAAAATAACAAAATCTTCTTAAAATCCTCTTCATTATCTAATGAACTTTGCACCTTCGCATAATCCATCTTTAAAACATTATTCAAAAATCGAAATTTTACATCCCGATCCTCAATATTATATTTCCTAAAGAATTCCCGAGTTTTCTTGGTGATTTCCTCAATTCTCTTACTTTCTTCCTCTAAAATTGACTGGCGGTCAAGATCATACAACCTTAACATACGAGAATATTCTATTTTCCCTGCTTCTGTAATTTCATATCGCTTATTATCCTTCTTCACATATGCATTTTCCTTTTCCATTAATAAATTCAAATTCTTTGATAAAGAGGATTGGTTGATATACACTGGTTTATTATCATCCAAAAAGTCACTCCATTTACAATAATTATTATTATACAGCATCCATAAAATCCAATGATCGTAATTCCTCCTTCTCAATATCGCTTTTGGAGGATAATTTAACTTTCTTTTTGTGCTCTTCATCCGCGATAACTCATAATATCTCTCTCGACCAGCGCTAGTAATTTGATAAAACCCTCTCCTTACATTTTCAATAAATCCCTTAGATTCTAACCTATTCTTGTAAATTGAAAGTGTGGATTGACTAATACCTATTGGATTCTCTGTAAAATCCGACCATTCACACTCTTCATTGTTACTTAACATCCAGAGTATTATATGCTCAAAATTTTTCCTCCGAGTAGGAGCAGGAGATAATATCTCATCAGGAGGATAATTTATTTGTTCTGTTCCACTCATAAAAATCGGCTTTAATCACTATTTAGCTTATTAATTATTAGTTGTCAAATGTTCAATTTAAGGTTTTCTACTTGAAGTTCAATTGAAGTTCGAACTACAATTGAAGTTTCCGAACCAAAATCATTTATGTAGTTGCTGATTTTATTTTCTTAAGAAAAAAAAGTGGTGAGAAAAGAAAAAATGGCTCATGCGGTATTGGAAGAAAAGAAAGAAAAGATATATTTTGTAGAGCTTGAAGAAGAAAACTTAAAGAATCTCCTGACTTCTGAGCAAGAAGAGTATTTATGTGAAACTGATCCGCAAAAAGTAGACAATGTGATCAAATATGCGAATTATCATGAAGAATTGATTGATATAAATAAAGTAAAACAGAAGATGTCTTTCGGGAATCTTGGTGTTTATTAAAAAAGATATAAATTAATTAAAAAACGTGAGGTATAAAAAGATGAATAAAAATGAGAGAATAAGAGTATTTGATATAATTATTATTCAAAATCCAGCCTATCAGGCATATTAAATAATTTTTTTTTATTTTTTTAAAGTTTTCAATTAATTAAAAGAAATATCACGCGTACCCTTTTCATTTCCATGGTTAAATCGTAAGGGAGGGATTAAAGAAATTTTTTAAATATCTTTTTTTTTCCAATTTTTCCCTCCCTTAACTTTTATTTTGTTATTGAGTCGGTTTTTGAAGAGAAATTCGTAAATACTTACCCTATAAAGAATTAAATAGAGGACGTTGCTTATTTGTAGTAAATTATATTTTCTGGTTTATTTTGAGTTCTTTTCTGTTGTAGTTTGAAACTAAGGCTAAATCTCTAATTTTGCATTTATATTGTTTTATTTTTTCCCATGTTTCTGATAAAGTGGTATATCTAATCTTATCGTAAAAATTTGAACATATAGAAGCCATTAAATCATAATTTACATGGAAGCTTAAAATCCCTTGTTCGCACTTGGAACCTTTAATACACCCCTCAATCCAAAATTTTCTATTAGGTTTAATTCTATGCCACTCAGTAAATTTGGATTTGGGTTTTTCTCTTATTAGAAGTAGGTTATCTATTTCCGGAAAATTTTGCATGATATAATCAATATTTTTGAAGTAAGTTAAGACATGATTCATACCTACTTTACATCCCATCTTTTTATAATAATTAATTGCTGTATGAATCAATTCCTCGTTTTTCCAAGTGGAATGAATTTCATCATAAGAAATATGTAATCTATCGGGATGTATTGGTTTTAATAGGGTTCCATTGGTGGTTATTGCCATAAAAAACCCCAGTTCCTTACCTAAGCTAATAATCTTTTCAATTTCAGGATGGAGCAAAGGTTCACCGCCACCAATAGCAATTGATGTAAGGTGATATTGTTTCCATTCAAGAAATAATTTCTTTATTGTTTTATATGAGAGTTGTTTTTTCTGGTCATCCACCTTTCTATAATAACACTTTTCGCAATCTAGGTTACACCGGTTTGTTATATATAAATGCGCAGAGAGCGGAAATTTTGGAGGGTATAAAATAATTTTAAGATCAGTACTTGAATTCATGTAATCTTACCTCTAGGGAATAATTTTGGGCATATTATCTTTTATACTTTTTTCATCTCTGAAATGTACATCTTTATATTTACCTACCCTATTTAAAATCAATTTTTGAAGAGATAGATTTTCTATGGTTGTAGAAAATGAAGAAAATTGGAGACAATTACGCATCTCAAGCATTTTTAAATGGTTTAATTTCCCAATTGAATTTGAGATTGACTTCAATTTCTTACAATTATGTATTCTTAAGCTTTCCAAATGTTTAAGAGAACCAATGTCTAAATGCTCTAAAGAATTACACTCATTTAAATTGAGCCTTTTTAGATGAGAAAATTGTTCCAAAATTTCTATAATCTCATGTGGATCTTGTTTAGTTAGATTAATTCCTTCTACATTCCCTTCAATGACTGAGAAACCATGAGACCAATGTTCTGTCATTGGGAATAGTTTTCCAGTTTTCTTTTGGATCTGAATAAGTAATTCTTTTTCTTTAGTATCGACTTTTTGCCTATAATACATATTTGAAGGCTCAACACGGGCAACTTCATTAACAGGTGTATTTTTATATAATGCTTTCCTCCCATTTGTGTCCGTTGCACTTTCTCCCACTTCTTGAATAGTATATTCTGGATAATATTCATTAAGTACATTCTGAATATCAGCAAAGTGTTTATCCCCTTGAGGTCTTCCTTGATGGCCTCCTAAACATATATTTCCTAAGTATAAATTCATTTCTCTTGTAGAGCCAGAAATCGAATCCACTTCTCCACACTGAACTTGTCCAATTTCAGATATTTTCTTATACAGAGACCATACTTTCCAGATGATTTTTGCACTTATTTCAAAATTTTGCAATGTTTTTTGATATAAAAAGGTTGGTAAATTGGATGTATTATTACTTAGAAGGGACTTAACTACTTCTACAGATTTACGAATACCCTTTATTCCAGCAGGAATAGAATAAAGAGTGTTGGCATAACCTGCTCTATGATGGTGCGTGTGTTCCTCTATATCATGAATCCTTGAAATATATATTCCAAATGTCTTATTTCGTTTGGCGCTATTTCCAAGTTGCAGATCATAAACTAGCCTGTGTTTGACAAACTTATTAATGTACCATTCATAATGACCAAAAGTATTACCATTAGGGGATATAAGTCCGATTGTATCATCTTCAAACTCTAATGTAATGGAATGTTCTACTATGTTCTCAACAGCCTCAGATTCGCATATTCTTAAAAACAAATCAATAATTAACTTCAAAGAATCTGGTGGTGGTAATAATATATTGCAACTTGAAGAACAATCCACAATTTCAGAATTGTAAATTTTTAATATCATTTTATCATCACTTTTGTATATTTTAATATTGAAATTCATTACGAGTTAGTTTTCTTTTAAAAATAAATCCTTTTATGTTATTAATTTTAGGTGAGGGAGCATTCATATTGTTATAACTTAAGTTAAAATGTTTTAAAGTATCAATATCTGCAATTGAGTCTGGAACACTTTCCAATGTATTTTCACTTAAATCTAGATATTCTAACTGTGGTAAGTGTGCAATACTATCAGGTATTTCATTAATAGTATTTCCTGATACATTTAACATGATTAAATTTTTTAAATTTCCAATAGTACTAGGTAGACAACTTACTTTATTCCCACATATACTCAACTTTTTTAAAGCAGTGAGTTTAGTTAATTCATCTGGAAGAGTAGAAAGATTATTAAAACCTAAATAGAGTTCTTGTAAATCTTTTAATTGAGCTAGATCAGAGTAAATTTCATTTATTTCATTTCCATCAAAATTTAATTGAACAAGAGAATTAATGCCAAATAATTTCTTAGGTATCTTCTTTATTTTATTGAAACTTAAATCTAGTGTTTTAAGATGAGAAAGATGATTGATATCTTTTGGAACTTCGTGAATCATATTACTTCCTAAATTGAGATATTCAAGATTAAGTAATTCTAGTGCTGATAAGGGGAATTCACTCAGATTATTATTGTACAATTTTAAATATGTAAGATTTTTCAATGAACTAAGCGCTTTTGGAACTGTAGTTAAAGAAGGGTGATTTGAAATATCTAAAAATTCAAGATATTTTAACTGATTAATTACATCTGGTATATGCATCAAGCCATTAACTGTCGGATCATTGATAAATAAGCCTCTAATATTGCTTTTATCAGTAAGAATGTAGCAATTTTTATTCTTTTGATTTAAAACTTCAGAAATCGACGATATTTGGGTTAGGGTCAATCCAAATACTAATTTTAAATAAGCTAGAACTTCTACGTCTTTAATATCTATTCTATAGTTAATATATTCTTTAATGAATCCCTCAAGTATTTCTTTTGGAACTGATTTCAGAGGGTTATGTGAAATATTTATACGCTTTATTTGTTTTGGTAATGATGGATATGTGGTAAATTTATTATAGCTTAAATCAATTTCTTTTAAATATTCAAATTCAGCTATCTTTGGTGGTAAAGATGTTATTTGGTTATGACTTACATTTAAATATTGAAGTCTGGTTAAATGCTTAATGAAATCAGGAATCTCCATGAAACCAAAACCGCTAATGTTCAAAGCAATTACATGCCCCTCATCTATCGCATAAAATGTTTTTCTATCTTTATTTTCTTTAACCGTACTAATACTATTTATAGCAAATTGTCTAAGCATAGCCTCATCAAATTTAAAGTGAAAATCTTCAATTATTTGAAAGAAGAAAAAAGGTAGTATTCCTTCTAATTCCTTCGCAGAAATGTTTAATACACTACAAAACCTATTTCGCAATCGTTTCCAGAATTCTGTTAACTCTGGATATTGTTTTAAGAGATTGTATAAATTTTTGAGAAGAAGAAAGGAAGATTCGTTTTTTATTACCCAATTAAGCGAATCTTTAGATTTTTTTGGATACAATTTTATAAGACTTTCAAGAGCAGCATCACGTACAGCAATATCGTTATCAGATGAGATAATTTTTTCAAATAATTTATAAAATCTCTCCTGTTCAGTTGGCGTACTTGTACGATTCATCATTAAATTATGAAGCAATTGAATGGCGGTTACCCTTATATTTTCATAGTCAATTATCACATCTCCCCTTCCACAAAAATCTTTTTCTACCTCTTTCCAAAATTCTATTATAAACATTAATTGATGAAGTACCTCTTCCTCACTAAGAAGATTATGCTCATACTTGTCCAATATTTTACGAGGAGAAATTGGATTACCTAAAATCGAAACCGTCTTAAGGTTTTTGAAATTTTTTAAGTCTTGTGGGAGAGTTTTAAAATTGCAGTTTTCAATATTTAAATCTTGAAGGGACTCTAAATATTTTATTGATTCTGGTAAATGGCTTATTTTTGGACATGCTTGAATCTCTAACTTTTTTAAATTTTTAAGAGATCCAATTGTATTTGGCACTAGCATTATCTCCCTACAATGACTTATTGTTAATTGTTCGAGTGAACTAAGTCTACCTAGACTTTCAGGAAGTTTTTTTACTTCTCTTATCATAAGGAGATTTAAGGTCTTAAGATTTGGAAGATCACCCAAATTTATAGGTAGATGATTAATTTCTGAAATATTTAAATGCTTAAGAGATTGTAAATTATTAAAATTTGTTAGATTATTGAAGTCCTGACAGTTATTAACTTTAACTAACCGTATATTGCTTAATTTAGTAAATGACTGGGGAATTGAGCAGTGTGCAAATATAACTTCCTCTAAATTTTTTAATTTTCCAATTGTATAAGGCAAGGTCACCTTTCCGTGAACACTTAAATATTTTAAGGAACTGAGTTTACCTATTTGCGCAGTTATTGTCTTCAGTTTAGAAGACGCATTTATCGTGAGCCTTTCTAGATTAGTCAAGCAAGAGATCGTTTCAGGAATTTCAGTCATGATCCTAGAACCTCCAATACATAATTCTGAAACAGTATCATTTGTAGTTCGAAAAAAAGAACCTCGGTTGTATCGAGGGTTTGTGTTTTGATTAGTTATTGGATACCCCAAAGATTTTTCTAGCCTTTCTAAAAACATAATTTCTTTTTCTGGTAAGTTTTTTCTTTCAAACTTTAAATTAACTGCTCTAGGATGAGTATAAGGAGTTAATAGAGGCTTTCTTGGTCCAGGTGTTTTTATAAACTTGGAATGCTCCCATCCTTCATTCGAATTATCTTTATTGGGAGTTCTTCGAATCAACTTTAACCTAAAATCATCT
Organism: Promethearchaeota archaeon; assembly: GCA_016839745.1. Lineage (GTDB taxonomy): Archaea > Asgardarchaeota > Lokiarchaeia > Sigyniarchaeales > SOKP01 > SOKP01. Next base: position 4,884 of record JAEOTS010000005.1, on the reverse strand, counting down.
CCTTCAGGTTTAAAATTTATCTTAATACTTTCAGGTATACCATACAAATTATGACAGTTCCCTACATTTATTTCTTGAAGATTTGGCAGGTGTCCTAAACATTCGGGTAAATGGGTGATAGTACTACTATCTCTTATATTTAAAATTTTTAGTCCTTTTAGCTGGCAAATTTTTTTATCAAGATAGATTTGCTCAGCTTTTTGACGCTTAAATGCGAGTACAGGACTAAAATTAGGAATAAACAATAATCGTTTCAAGTTTTGAAGTTTTACTATATTTTCAGGCAATTCTGTCATTGAAAATGGTACCTCTAGGACTTTAAGGTATTTTAAATTTGCAATGGACTCTGGAATATGTTGTGCAAAAGTTAATCCTAACTCAACAATATAACCTGCTCTCGCTACAAAACCAGCTTCAGTACTAAACAATGCATTTATTCTTACTTGAGGCTTAATAGGTTTTTTACTTAACTTCTCTAATTCGAATAATACTTCTTTTTGATCTTTTCTCAGCTCTATTCCTTCATAGATTTCAATAGGATTTTCATCATTAATGGTCGATTTTCCCATTTCTTTTAAGATTTTGCTCTGAAGCTTTATCATTTCTTCAAATAAAGGATCTAATCTAAGGATCTGTTCACAAATCTTTAATGCTTCCTGTTTATCCCCTTTTTTAAAATGAGCAATACCAAGATGAAGTAATGCAAATTTAAAATCATGTTTAATTTGTAAAGCTTTTTTGGCAGTCTCGATTACATTATCAAACTCCTCCATTTCAATATATACTGCCGAAAGGTTTAACCACATACTAGGCCAATCAGGATGTTGTTTTATCGCGAGTTTATACGCTTCAATTGCTTTATCATACTCCTTTTTACTGAGATAATATCCTCCCACAAGTGTCCACTCACCTTTAAATGATGTTGGATTAGTTAAAGCCTTCTTAAGACTTTCTATAAGTTTATCGGAATCTTTAGCATATTGAAATGCTGCGGTGAGTATATCAGTCCTCTCTTTAAATCTGCTATTAAATTTCATTACATTTCTCACAGTTTCTATAGATTTATCTATCTTTCCAATATTGAAATAACACGATGAAAGTGTAACCCAACCCAAAAACTGAGATGGATCTATATTAAGTGCGGTTTTAACTTCTCTGATTGCTTTTTTGAACTCGCCATTTACTAAATAGCGTTGGCTCCTAGCTAAAAACGACTTAAATTCTTGCATAGTTTTTTTGTCTTTTTATACAAGTATTGTTATATAATATTATTTTGTCTTTTAATAAAATTAATCTCCCAAAGTTTTTTAAAAACATCTATAGCAATAATAAAAAGAAAATATCGCTTTAACATGAATCCTCTATAAACTATGTTATTCTGTTTTGAAGTAAAAATTGATATTCAACTTTTTGTTACTAATAGCAGCATTTACGATAAAGTCCCTCCCTTTAATTTTTTATCATATTATCTATTCTTTTTGTTAAAACAAGCTATAAATTAAAATCTGATTTGCAATAATTTTTATAAAGCAGATACTGATATATATAAGTGAGAAGTATGAAAATAAAGGCCAAACAGAGGCTAAATCTTTCGGTTAATTTGTTTATTTTAGTTATCATATTTATTTCTTGGTTTAATATTATCAGCTTAAATTGGAACTGGCCCTCCTGGGTTGGAGTGATACATTATCACTATCAAGAAGATATTAGTCAGTTGATTACAAGCCTTTCCAATCAAACAGTAACGTATGTATTATCATGTGTGTCATTCAACATCATTTTGATGATTATAGCTATAATTCTTTTTCTGCTAATAAATTCTTATTTTAAGAGAATAAATTCTCATTTGAAGTTATTGATTAATTACAGTTTAAAGCTAGTGGTAGGATGTACATTCATAATATTTCTTATTGTGCTAATACCAGTTCCACATCCAAATACATTTTTATGTTGTAGTTCCTTACAACCAATCCGGTTTTATAAATCTCTTATGAGTGGTATTGATGTAATCATTTTAGGCATTACTTTTTGTATATATTCATTACTACATTTTTCTCAGCATGATGTAAAAGGAACACTTAATAGAGATTTTAAAATTTATTATTGATTCTATACTAAATTTGAAATCCAGCTTTACGCTCCCTTCACTTTTGTTTTATTATTTTATGTTTCCATGATTAACTAATTTTTAAATCCCTCTTAAGGTTCAGTAAGAGGCTTTATTGATCTGTATTCCTTACCTTCAACATATTTCAGCATCTCATGAATTACTTTGGCATAGGACTCTATAATACCAGACTGGTGTTCTTTTGTTTCATCTGTAACATTCTCTAAACTATTCTGAATTTTACCACAAATATATTCCAGTTTAGGTTTCAAACATTCAAACACTAAATCATTTATGCCTTTCAATTTATAATCATTAAAAAAATGTGATTCATTATTGCCTGGATCAAATTATCAATCTATTTAAAAGAAAAAAATCGAAAACATATATTATAGAGAAAATTCCCAATTTTCATCCTCGTTACGCTGGAACCATACATTTATATATTCGAATTATTTTAAGATACAAGTTTAGAAGGAAAAATTCCACTGTTTGATTATTTTCAAAATTAAACACTTCTAAATCACTTCATATCAACTAATAAAATTAAACAAGGTGAGTAAAAACATGACCGAATTAGAAGTAATTAAAAAAGTCGCCACTCAAATAACCCAATCGGATGGAATGGAAATCGTTGAACCGATTGTATTAAAGGAAATTTCATTCGTGCCGATTATTAAACAGGAAGTTCCAAAAGAAGAAAGGGATTACCTCACTCTTTCTGAAGCACTGGAATTTGGAGTATGTGAAATTATCGATAAAGGCACGGAAGTAGCCCATATCTTTTTTAAAAATCTGGGGGAGCTGCCCATTCTCATTGAAGAAGGCGATATCTTCTTGGGAAAAGGAACGCAGGACCGAATCTCCGTGGGAACTGTTATGGTTGAACCCGGAGCCGTGCAAGAAATTAGCGTCAAATGCGTGCACGCTCCTCATTATCTTTCGGCAAATGCTAACTTCTCATATGGTGGGAAAGCCAGTCGCGGAATGCTAAATGAGATGCGCTCACTCAAGTTCAGTAGCGCGACCATAGGTTATGGAGCCTCAACAATAAATCAATCAAGAATATGGAATAAAGTGAACGAGGAGATGGCAAGCGAAAAAGCTGTTAAGGACCAAACTAAATACACGTTAGGTATAAATTCGAGGAGAGAAAAAGTTATTAAACGTAGTAAGCAATTGAATTTCCCAAAAAACACTGTCGGAATCGTTGTTGTTGATGCTGAGGGTGAGATCAGAGGTGTAGAACTTCATCGTTCATCTCATAATTTCAACGTGAGAAAAGATGCTATTCTTGAATCTTTAGAAACCAATGTTAAATGGAAATCCACTGGTAAAGGTGCGTTCTCAGATGCCAAAGATAAAGCAGAAAAAATGTTTAAGAAGATTTCAAAGCTCAAAAAAGGCAAGAGCACACTAAGACAAATTGAATTAGATGGACTAGTCATCAATTCGGAAGGACTCCAAGGTGAAGCGTTCACATCTGCCTTTTATTCAGCAATATGTCCCTCGTGCGGAAAACCTAAACCGAGGAAACAGAAATGTCCTGGTTGCGGATTTTTAGAAGAGGCGTCAGAAGACTTTACTTACATGAGTCTATTTTAAAATAAAGTGGAGGATAGATTGTTAAAGTTTCGAAGAAAAATTATATCAAATTCTTTTTTCCTCACTTAAATTTTATTAATATCCTATTCTTTTTTCTAATTTATGGAGGGTAATTCATGGAAAAATCTAGCTTATGGTGGCATAGATTCAAATTAAGTTAAAAGTTCACTTTAAGTTCAATTATAAAAATTACTTATGTAATGATTTATTGGATTAATAAGAAGTAACATTTTAAGAAAATATTTTAGATTAAATTGAAAAAAGGTAAAAAAATTGAAAAAGCAAGAGATTGAAGGGAATTTTTTAAGTCCATTACCAGCAGTGTTGGTAGGAGCGCAAGTTAATGGCATCCCAAACTATTTAGTAATAGGATATATCTGCCCATTTGACTTTGGAAAGCATATTTTCTTTAGTCTATATAAAAAACGATATACTCAAATTGGAATTCATGAACATAAAACGTTCAGCGTGAACATTCCTTCGGAAAAAATTTTAGCTAAATTTGAAATCTGTGGAAGTAACTCAGGTAGAGACTTCGATAAAAGCACGCTTTTTGATAATTTTTATGGAGTATTAAAAACAGCTCCAATGATTCACCAATGTCCAATAAATATGGAATGTGAAGTAGTGGAAATTCTTGATTATGATCCTAACGAAGGAATTATTGGTAGAGTCATTAAATCATATGTTGATCCTCAATACCTTACAGGTGATAAAATTAATTGGCGGAACTTAAATCCCATCATCTGGACTACTGGTGGTGATTATAGTTATTATCGAATTGGGGAACAAATAACGCCTAAATATTAAAACAAGAGAATTAGGATTTAATTATTACTTTTAGAGAGTTTTTACCCAACTATCTCTAGGGATCAGTTTTATGGCGCTTTCAGGACAAGAACTAACGCAGAGACCACATCCAAAGCATAAATCTAGTTTATAAATAATTTCATCATGAGCATCCAATATTCTCGCTCCAAAGTGACATCTCTCAGTACAAATACCGCATTGAATACATGATTCTGAATCGAATGTTGATACATACTCACTTGGCTCTACTAATCCTTTCATGTTTAATCGTTGTAATCCTTGAAGTGCTTGACAACAACAAGGACAACAACTGCAAATTTCAGAGGGAAATTGATTAGATGTACTTGATTGATACATTGCTA
>JAEOTS010000004.1 GCA_016839745.1 Promethearchaeota archaeon | reverse complement strand
GTATTGTAAGTGGAAGAATGTAAATGAAAAAATAGAACAGTTTAGGTTTGAAAACCCAAATTACGAAGTATTTAATATTTCTTTTGCTGGAACTGGTATGACTATTAATTGTTATGTAATTTTTAGGCTAAAAAAATGAGTATATTTGAATTCGTGCTCCAGTAATTAAAGATATATATTAAATCCGCACACGAAAGTTTTAACAGAAAAAGAATAAAGATTAGATTTAAAACTAAAAGAGCGGACGAAACGCGATTCCGCCAACAGCCAGAAAGAAAGCTAATACCACAATTAGCGATACCACACCGATCGACAAAACCACATCGTTCATAACTTTCCGCTTCACGATTTTTTCACCTCTTTTATAAATTAGTATTACGGTACCATTTTTCGTTTTGCGCAACCCACATCTTGATCGAATTTACCGTTCTTGAGTAGTCGAACGCGTCAACTTCGCTATCTGAACCTGAATAATCGTCTTCTGAGATTAGCTTTACGTTGTACATTCCAGGGATTCTTTGATACGCCGCTCGACAGCCGTGTTTTTCAGCTTCTTTGACGATGTCGATCCCTAAAGTATATAGCCCTTCCGAATGATAACTTTCGCACGGAACTACGATTTCGTCAAACAACTCGGCGGCTTGCGCCCACGCGGGGTCTTGGTATTCGTTCATGTCGTATTCTAGCAAACGCCTCACTTTCTGCTCGATATAACTGGTGATATATCCTTTTGTGTCAGCTTTATGATCGTCGCCTGCCATTTTTTTATCGCATCACTTTAGTACCGTAATACATCGAATAGAAAGTAGGATTATTTAAATGAAAAATTTTTTAGAGGTATTTTTATAGTAAAATGCTCAATGACTCGTAGCAAGAAAATACCCTATTTTCGTAATCTTCAGTTACAGCGGAAGAATAAGGAGATCTCCGAAGATTTTTGCCCAATGAGCAATAAATAAAATATAAGGAGAAAGATCTATTGGACATTCCTTAGAATCTTCGTTTTATGGTTGCGGCTAACTTCTCCTTAATTTGACTTGCAATGCACTTTCTAATAGAATTGTAAAACTTTGAATTTTCACAAAAAATATTCGTTCTATGTTTCCCATTTGTTTCCCCTTTAGTTAATATTGTAGAGGAAATAAAATATAGCTGAGTTGATCGGCGTAAATTTTGTTGTAATCTGTCATAGTTCCATTTTTATCGAGGTTTTATGTTCGAATCAAAACATTCATATAGCAAACTGGTGATCTTGTTTTACTTAGTATAAGAATATTTTTAGGTAGAAAAAAATGGCAACTTACGATTTGGTTAAAATTAACTCGTCAGAAGGAAGCTTAAAATGTGAACGAATTGCTAATAACCTCTTTAAATACAACAACTCTTAATGGTATATCTCAAGAAGTGAGCGGAGATTCCTCCCCGGATATTCTTCCTAAAATAGAATTATGGAAGTATTACTCCCCTGTAGGACCCCCGTAGGCTAGAATTAACAGTTTAAAACAAATCAAGACTCCTACCTTATAAGCTACCTTTTGGTTGCCAATTCGCGCGTTTATGGGGTAGGAGTCGCATTTTTTCGCTTGATTTGGCTAAAAATTATCTAAAACTCCAATAACTTTAAGATTTCAATGCATCTTTTTTTTGCTTCTAAAATCTTAATTTTTACCTCAATTTTTTGGATTGATAGAGCCCTTAATTTATATAATATATTCTTTTCCTGACTGGTTAACCTTTCTTTACCATAAAAAATAAATTTCTCCAGAGCTTCTGCCGTTTTTTGCGAACTCAGTTTTAGGTCAGGAACATATTTTAATATGTTAAATGGATAGGTATAAAGAATTCCTCCACCTATCTTCCTTTTATATAATATTGGTTCACCACCACGATCCTTTTTGATTATATCGTCTCCCTCAAAAGATTCAAATCTAAATCTGTTAAACCAAGAGCAATTTTTACATTTAACAATAAACTGTTTCTCCCCATCTTTCTGTAACGATGCTTTACAATGTTGACATACTATCATTTTTATTTCCTTAGTGAATAAAACATTCACATTAATTTTAAGATATAGTAATATAGAAGCTCTTAAAATTTAAGTTTTGAAGAAATAATTATTAACCTGTTAATAATAAGTATTTTATTATTAGTAAGAAATAAGGATCTCAATAATTAGTAAAAACGACATTCTTATAAATCTAAGTGTTGTGATATGGAGAAAAATTATATTTCAGTAGAGGATATCATTTTATCTGCTCAAGGTTCTTTTGAAGATTTTCCAATTAATGGAATATATCTGGTTACGAATGCAGTAGAAAATACTACTAGATATGGAAAACCATACTATAATTTAGTACTTAAAGATAAAACGGGCACATTTAGAGCTGTAAGGTTCACAACTGGCGAGGAAGAATTTGAACCGCTAAAAAATATATACATGTTAGGATATATAGTTGAAATCGAAGGTACTTACCAAAACAAATGGGATTCTGTAAAAGTTATCACTGAGAAATTAGTAGAAAATTCTAATTGTGAATTTTTTGACTTTGAAGAGCCCTCTGATATCAACATTGATGCTTTATCTTCTATACTATTTGATACCATCGATTTGATCGAGAATGAATACCTTAAATCGCTCTTGAAGTTAGTCTTTACAGATAAAGAAATTAGACAGCTGTATTTCGACTGTCCATCATCTGTCGGAATGCATCATTCATACAAACACGGAAACCTCGAACATGTTGTTAATATGATCAAACTCTTTCAGATTGAAGAGCAAAATTATAAAAATACTTATAAGTTAGATAGAGACCTTGTTTATACAGGTATAATTCTTCATGATATTGGAAAAACCAAAGTATACTCAGTCAGGAATGGTATTCCAATTCTAAACAACGGGAATGGATTAGTTGGACACTTTTATCTCGGAGTGGACATTGTATCAGAATATATTAGAAAGATGGAGGTTTTCCCTCAAGAACTAGCAACAAAAATCAATCACTTAATATTGAGTCACCACGGGAGTAAAGAATATGGCTCCCCTGTTGAACCAAAAATTCCCGAAGCTGAAATTTTACACCTTCTAGATTTTTTAGATGCAAAACTTGCTAGTTTAATCATTTGAATAAATCAACGCTTCTTTATTAGCAAGGTCGTGTATCAACTTTAATTCGTCCTCGCCTAATGCCAATCCTTCAGTGCTAGGATACCAAAGTCTGAAAAACACTTTTAAATCAGCGTTGTTTAAAACACTCTCCAATAAATCATTGGGCTGATCGCTCTCAACTAATAACGAGATACCCTTCCGCTTGAAGGATTTTAAGATGTCGTCTATATAACTATTGTAACGCTCATAATCAATACCATGGATGCTCGATCGACTAAACATCTGATACGCACCTTGTTCTATAAAAATCAAAACCCGAGGAACATGGGAGGTTTTCTCGGGAATTCGAGCCCTTAAGTTCTGTAAGACTAGCGATGTATAGAAAGGTTGGTTCCAAACTTCCGTTATATCAAGGAACACATTTTTTCCAGACTGTAATTGCTCGATCCAATTAAGTTTCTTAGTATCAGGTGTGAATATGTGTCTGCACCAAGTATGTTCCGTCCATTTACTTAAATAAGGGATCATATAGTAATCCTCAGGTGTAAGAGATTTGGATTCAAACACTATTTTTCTAAAACCTTCAAATAGCTCGAGCAAACGCTCTGGAAGCTCTACGCTCTGAAAATACTCTTTAAACTGATCTTCAAACGACTCGCTAAATCCCAATGGTCGAGCGATAGCTGCAACCCACTGTTTAACATCTTTCTTGTTTTGATTAGTACCATAAAAATATGGGAGGGGTTGATCGCGATCTAAAATATCGTAATAATAATCCCAAGGATAACTTTCTTTCATCCCCTTCGTTAGCTGACTTATGTAAAGAACTCCAAGGTCGGGATACTGTTCACTTACATCCCTCGCAATCTTTTGCAGAAATTCCTGTCCGCCAATCCTCCAGATTCCTGAGACAAATACGTGAGAACTCAACCACGAAATGGGAATTGTAAAATCGTCATGTAAATATATATGTCCTCTATATCTTATCTTTTTCACCTTAAAGGAAAAAATTTTATGTTCTACTTGTATTATAAAATGAATCTATATAAAAGACAAAATTTTTCTTTAAATTGATTCAATCGCTGTTTTATCTGTGATGAATCTCTGGAGAATATTCCTTAAAAATTGGGTTGTGCCGTTCCTGGCATGCTTAGGAGCTTCAATAGTAGGGCTCTTGTTAGGCGCTGCGACTGTGTATATCCAATACGACTTCCCCCTCGATGAGTACATCCAGCTCGTTCTTGACAGAACCGAAGAATTGCTCTATACTCCTCTCCCCTACTGTTTAGCTTCCATTTGGACGGTAGTATTGCGGTTTTTGTTATTTTTAAGGGGCTATATATTAAAGAGAATGGAAAAAAAAACTGTTATAGAATTTAAATTAAACAACTTTCTCTCTGTGCGGTTTGAATACAACATATCCAGAATCTATGTAAACAACGAACCTTTTAAGATCTGTAAATACTTGTTGATGAACATACCAACGGAAGAGGTTTACGATTACGATTCAATCGACGAAGCGAGCGAATATTACAGTCGACAATTAGAACACGAGCTTACTCCTGAACAAGTGGGATTAAGTCCGGAAGAAGAATTTAAAGCCCATTGCTCCAATTTACAAGTATGGGTGGAAAATAATTACGATACATGCCTTCTACACAGAAATCTAGCGTTTCCGTTGTTGAAAAAGCTTGCAAGCGTTGGCGATTCCGTAGCTAGAGGCGTGTTCTCTCAAGAAATACTCGATAGATTTAGAAATGGCTCTACTACAGTTCAAACTTACTTAGTTAAAGAAAGATATCTTCATTTCTTGCGCGATTATAAAGTAGAAGAGTTGTTTGAATACATTGTTGACAAAAGCGTGCTTTATTGCCTTGGATGGTGGTATACGTATTCCTCTGACCTTAGTTCAGAAATTAAAGTTTTAAATCGACTCATCGAGATGGATCCAATAAACTACAGGGGTCACATGGTCTTAGCAAATAGATATGTTAAAATGAGCGAAATTTTGATGACAAAACTCGTGCTAAGAAAAATATTGCTGCTATATCCTGGCGACGAAAAATCTTTGTTCTTTCTTGCTCATCTATACATGTTTGAAGGAAAAATTGATAAGACAAAACAAACGCTCAACCGCTTAAAAGATTCTGAGTTTAAATTCGTTAAATATAGGAATATACCTGAATTGGACGTAGGTATGCACAACCTATTAGCTTTTATAGACTATGATTTTTATCCCAATCCATTCAAACATATATCTGATTTACTTTTTGAGGATTGGAGTTAAAAACATTAAAAATTTTAATGAACCATAGCTTAATATCTAATGGGCTCTGAGATTATATTAATGAATGTCTTAGAACAGTTCCTAACAGATGTGTGGCCGCAGATTGTTGAATTTTTAAACGAGCATTCTCAGGCAAAATATACTCCGCAGGGGTGGTACGGTCCCTGTATATGGAGTGAGGATGGTGATATTAAACGGATAATTACTAGATTTTGTGAAAATAAATTTGGTATAACCAATGTTCATAATGAAACAAAAATTGCCAAATACACATTTTCAAGATTTAAGGAAGATTATGAGCAGAGAATTCTAAAATCTCGCCAAAGGATTGACATCGATATTACTGATGCTTCCAAATGGGAAAATAATTACCATTTTATGAATAATTCTCACGATCTCTTTATTGAAGTTAAGGGACTACGAAATAACCATACTTGGGGAGAACCAAAAAGGCACAAAATCCCTGGATTTAAAAAGGATTGCTATAAGCTTAAAATTCTTATAGAAAACCACTATTGTAATTATGGGGTAGCTATATTAGTGGATCAAGGTGATAAAACTGGTAAATATTATATCCCAAATAAGGAGAAAATGTTGGAAGATTTAAAGAAAGATTATTCACCTGTAGTTCCTCTGATATGGCAGTATCCTAAAATATACGGAGAGTGACTAAATGAAATTTAAGGAATACATAGAACAAAACATAAAGAATAAACTTCTTTTTCGTAAAGCCTTTATCCATAAATCTTATAAGAATGTAAATCCACAATACGATACAAACGAGACATTAGAGATGATCGGTGATAAAGCCTTGGATCTCGTGTTATACGAACATCTTTACAACATATCCGGAGGGAAAACTACAAAAAAAGAGATGGATCACATAAGACAAGAGAAAACTTCTAAAAAAGGGCTTGCCCCTATTTATGATAAATACGAATTACAGAATTATGTTGATGTCTTCGATCCTAAACAACCCATAAACGACGAAGTAAAACATAACATTGTAGAGTCACTCGCTGGTGCTATATTTCTTGTAGAAGGCTACACGATAGCAGAGGAGTTACTAATGAAATTTATCCTTTATCCTGATACGCATTAATTTTTGAGATTTCCCAATTTTTCTTCAGGAACTCTTACCTCTTCACCTATGTCGGTAATGAGATAAGGTGTTATTTCGTCCTCGCCAATAGTGACCATGAAGTTAGCTTTTATCGCCACATCCATGTCTTCCGTGTAAAATTCGGCGTAATCTTCCCCCGTTGGACACCCGGGATACAGCTTAATTCCCATCGCTTTCCACTCCTTAAACATCTTCGCTAAATCCTCGTATGTTTGGATAAAGTCGTCAATAGAGCTCGCGTGAGCAGTAATCCACTTGTTCCGCCAGGTCGAGATGTATTTCGGTTTTTCCATACAATCTACCTCACATCTATTATTTCAATACCACTTAATAGCAATGGTTATTTAAAAAGAAAAAGGAAATTTTAGCAAGAGCTAAAAATAAAAAAATTACGATTTTTTTCGACTCCTAAGCAGAAGGACTAACCCTACAATTAGTAGCACAAACCCTATTGAAAACAATGTTAATCCAGTTATTAACCCATATATTGCCTCTGCGCCATAAATGGGGCTAGTAGCAGCATCGTAGGTGAAAATATTCCCAACGGTCAATAACACTAAACCCACTACTAATGTTGTAGCCCCAGCGATTATTTTACCTTTTGAAAAGCCAATCCATTCTTTTCGACGCGTAATAAGAAGGATTAATCCTATAATAAGTATCACAAATCCTATCGCAAACAGTTCTAAACCGGTTAAAAAGTAATACATTCTTTCTCCGTATATAGGACCACCAGTAAGAGCCAAAAAAGTGAGTATATTCCCTACAATCAATAGCGCTAAACCCACTATTAGCGTTATAAACCCACTGATTAAGTTACTCTTTGACATACAAATCCTTTTTTTTTTGTCTTAATTTAAATTAATTTTATGAAACGAGTTACTACTACATTTGTTAAAATCCTTTTTAAATTTGTTCACTAGATGGTTAATTGTAAGTATTGAGATAAGAAGCTTTAAATCTCTACTGGTTAAATACCAAGGGTAGTATAAAGAGGTCATGTGTAAAATTGCCTAATCTTCTAAAACATGGAGCCTACGGTTAAAGAATATTAGAGTATTATTTCGCTGAAGTTCATCCTTCTATCAATGATACCCTATAAAGAAATTTTATAGAAATCTAGATAATTTGTTTAATTAATAACTGTTCCACTTTCTTTATCAGAACCTCTCTATGAGAAGGACTACTCCATTCGTCTCCGGAGAAAAAATCCTCTCCCCTTGCGTCTAACAGGAGCCCATACTTCGCAAAGACACAAAACACCTTCGTATAAAATTTAGAAGAATCACTTATTTCGATTATCTCGTTTAACGCGTTTTGTACGAGAAACGCTCGAGCTTGTTCCTTAGTGTGAATCCTATTTTTCATTATATAAAAAATTCAATTATCTGATTTAAATCCTAAGAGGGCTTAATCATTATAATTTAACCTTAAGTTAGAGAAAAAAACTTAATCGTTAGTATCTATTCCTGTTAAAAGTGCAATTACTAACGCATAGAATGTCAAAATTGGCATTTATCATTCTCTCAAGTTAATTGTTTAAAAAATGTTTTTTAGCCGTGTATAAAAAGGTTCTTGGGTCTTTAGATTAACATTTTTTAATAAAAAATAAAAAAAGAAGGTTTTAAACATTTAATAGTTAAAATATGTTTCTCGCACTTCCATGTTAATGTAGTCAAATCCTTTAAGGTTCGGTGCTATATTCTTCGGTTTTATATTAAGTATGCCGGAAAATATAACGTCAACGGAGAGGAAATCGGATGTAATTCTAACAAACGGAGCAAAGGAACGAGCACCAATGTTTCCCGACAACATCTCTTCAAACGCTCCAGGCTCTCTGTCGTATTTTTCTCTGACTCCTGGCATCCTAAAAACTTTTGGTAACAAAGCTTGGTAGATGGCGAGGTTACTCTTTTCCTTTAGGAAGTAAAGTTCCTCGTAACTGAAGTGCTTGGTGTTTAAACACCAATATCTTATTGGGGATAAAAAGAACTGGAATCTAAACAGAAGTTTTTTCTATTTTACAATATATCGTAGACATTTGAGGATCTTTGGGATTATATTTCGGTCTAATTTTATTAAAAGTCTCATCCGTTATTATTATACTTGATAATTTAGACATAATAAAGAGTTTCCATCCTTGTGGGTTACCTGATCTACTATATCCACTAATTTGGTATGCTCTTAGAAAATCATTACCTTTTTTCCCACGACCGTAGCAATATGGCTCAGTTCTACGATTTCCTCCATCATAATAAAATGTAAGAACCTTCTTACCTTTGATAGCTTCACATATTATCCTTTTCAAATGAACCGCTTAATTCTTTTTATTTATTTATACATTTTATAACATTTATTAATTACTATGTATAATTTATATTACAGAAATGAGTAATATCTATTAATTAATAAATATTACCGACAAAATTCCTTATGTTTCAATTCAATTCTAAAAATTGGTTTTAGTTATGAAAATTAAAGAAGTTAATATTAAAAATTTTAGAGGGATCAAAGATTTAACATTAAAATTAAGTAATTTTACCATTTTAATTGGAAAAAATGGTGTTGGAAAATCTTCAATTTTACATGCTTTAAATTTTTTCAAAGAACCTAAATATAGATTAAAAGTAGAGGATTTTTACAATAAAGATTTGAAAAATCAGATAGAAGTAAGCATAGCATTTACGGGTTTAACAAAAGACGAAGAGCAAGAATTTCATCCTTATATCCAAAATAACATATTACGAGTAATAAAAATAGCTAAAGGTGATGAAGAAAATAACAATCCTAACAAATCTCAAAAATATCATGGTCAAAGAAAATTATATCGTCAATTTAATGAAATTAGGGAAACTGAAAGTAAAACTGAGAAAAAAAAATTATATAAAGAACTCAAAACAATGGAAAAATACACTTCTTTACCAGAAATTGGGAGACAATCAGCGGATGTTATTGAAGTATTTTTAACTGAATGGGAAAATGATCATCCTGCTGATCTAGAACTTACCATGGATAAAGGTCAGTTTTTCGGTTGGAGAGGAGTAGGAACAGGGAAATTAGGAAAATATATGGAATTCTTTTTTATTCCTGCAGTTCATGAATATAGTGAAGAAGAAAAAGAAGAACGATCAACTTATTTAAATGAATTAGTGAACTTGACTATTAAAAATACAATTGAGGAATCAAGGGAGTTAAATGAATTTAAAGAGATCACATTAAAGAAATATCAAGAATTTACAGATAAAGATAATATTTCTAGAATTTCTTTTCTAAATAAAGAGTTAAGTGATAGATTAAATCAATATGCACCAGATTGTGAAGTATATATTAATTTTTTTCCCGGAGATGTTTTGTTTAAAGGAACAAGCTATGGGACAGAATTAAAGGAGTATGAATTCAAAGGACCTATATCGTCTTTAGGTCATGGAGTACAGAGAACTTTTTTCTTCACTCTTTTGCAATATTTAGGGGAACAGCGGTTTATAGAGAAAGAAAGCAAGGGGATAGATCGAGATGAAGATAATTCTGATCAGAATGAAAACTTAATCTTACTAATTATTGAAGAACCTGAATTGTACCAACACCCTAATAGAATTAAATTAATCAAGAAATTATTTAATGAGATAATAACTTATAATAAAGATTCAGGATTTAAATTTCAAATAATATGCAGTAGTCATTCTCCTTATTTAATAGATATACAGAGTGTCGAAAACATACGGATTTTAAGGAAAATAAAAAAAAATGATCACTATTTTGTTTCTGCAAAAGAAATTGAACTTCATGATATTGCCCAAAAAATTAAAGAGATGTGGGAATTCCCTGAGGAAAAAAAATGTGATGCGACAACATTAATAAGTCGATTGATATCTATTATGACACTTGAAATATCAGAGGGTTTTTTCGCAGATAAAGTAGTATTTGTAGAAGGGCTAGAAGATAAAGCTATTTTTTTAGCTCTTGATCAAAAATTAAGTGAAAAGAATTTTGATGAATGCGGAATTACAGTTATACCTAGTTTAGGTAAAAGAAATTTAGACCGTTTAGCATTAATTTTTAGAGAATTTGAGATTCCAACATATGTAATTTTTGATACTGATAGTAATAAGAAAGGTGATGACCTTGAGAATCATAAGAAGACTAATACCGTTTTAAGGAAAATCATGGGTGATAAAGATATCAAGGATCCATATGAACAAAAAGTTGAAAGAAATTGGGCTTCATTAAATCCAAATATGTCAACTATAATAAAATCTAGTGTCGAGGAAGATTATTACAATAAGGAACTTAATAAACTAAAAGAAATTTATGAATTCACGAAAGTAAAAGATTGTAAAAAGAATTATAAAGTTATGGAAGATTTTATAGAAAAATGCTATTTAGACGGTAAGAAAATTACTATTATTGAAGAAATTATTCAAAATATCTATACTTTATAATATTTTAAGTTTGGATTGACTGGTGAATTTTAGTTTTTTAATTGAAGATGAGTTTTAGACAAGAACTTTAAATTTAAATATATAAATATCACACCTTATAATAATATATTAAAGGCAAAATAAATGAATATAGATGAACGACAATAACAACCCCTCTGTGTTAAAAGAGTGTATCGATTTTATTCAACAGCGCAAACGAGAAATTAATATTAAAGATTCACCCTTTACCGAAGGAGAGAATGAAATAAGTTATGATATTGCTAAAGAGAGAATTTTTCCAATTCCGGTCTGTGATGAGTCGAGAAAATTAGCCTTCGTGGATGGGGGAACTGCATCAATCTTGAGCGCAGCGGATTTTAATATCAGTTTAAATAGAGTTGCAGGAGTGTTATTTGAAGGAAATAAAATTAAATCATCCAAGAAAACTCCCGAGGTTATAGAATTTTATACTGCAACGATCCTAGAACCTTTAACAGATGGAAAAATGGCATACAATATCCAACTGTTTCCGAGAGAGCCAAGATTTAAAGAATTCTTGCCAGACGAGGAAATTATTATACCTTTGAATGAAGTAAGGGAATTAATTGGATTTCGATTTATGCCGAGAATTGAGATTTTCGGTGGAGTTGCAATGAGGTTTGCAGAATGGACATACGCCACCAAACTTATCGAGTATGAACTGGATAAGGGAGATATATTTATTCGAGACGGATCGCTTCAAACAGGATATAAAGACGAAATCTTGTTAGTGAGAGAGCTACACTCGACGGCCAAGGAGAAAAGCGTTTATATTACGGGACTCTCGAAGACATGTAGGTTGATTACAAAAAGCGGAGATTCCTTAATATCTTTGGTTGATATGATGGCAAGTAAAAAATATCCAGAAGAGACTTGGTATTATCATCCAATTTATAGAATAACTAAGGCGGATAATTTAGCAGACATCTATTTCGTGAAACTCCATAAATTTGCCCGTTCGCCGTTTAGGTTTGATATTTATCTAGACCAATCAGAAAAGTTAGATCAACAGGAAAAAGAAGTTATAATCTCAAATTTAGCAAGAAATTCAACCGATT
This sequence comes from Promethearchaeota archaeon, assembly GCA_016839745.1. Lineage (GTDB taxonomy): Archaea > Asgardarchaeota > Lokiarchaeia > Sigyniarchaeales > SOKP01 > SOKP01. The sequence goes on along the minus strand of JAEOTS010000004.1, from coordinate 59,679 downwards.
TATCGTTTCCAGGTTATCCCTATGGCTTGATCAAAGTAGATCAATTATCGAGAGTAGCTGCTAGAGAAATTGGCCCTCAAAAAATTCAGTTGATGTCTGAATTCGATTCGGAATTGTATGCAAACTATATTTTACCACGCATTCGCTCTATCGATGCACATGATTTATTAAACGCAATAAGAAAAAACTAGAAAAGAAAGAGAATAATTAAATTAAAATTATAAAATTACGAATGTAGTAAAAAATGACAGAATTAGGAAATAAAATAGGAAGTTTCGTGTCAGGATCTTTTGTAAAATTAATTTTAAGGCAAAAATCAGACAAAGAATTTGAGATTGGAGAATTGATTGTCGCTGGAAATAGTATGGACGAATATTCGATCTTCCAGATTAAAGATCTATTTTATGGAAGCCAAATTCCTGATAGTTCTTTGGAGTTAATGGCAGGTTATGGATTGGAAAGAGATCGGTCAAATCTCAAAATTTACGAGCCCGAGCTAAGGAATTATGTGCTTGCACACGCAAGAGAATTGATATCTATTAGAAAAAACACGGTCTCAGAAAAGTACGAGCTTACAATTCCCAAAAAATTACCCGCATTCTTTTCAGATATTTTCGAATTAGAGGAATCTCATCTTCAATTCTTTAAAGAAGAAGAGATCGAGACACCGTTAAACCTTGGTAAAGTGCGTTCCGGTTCTAAAGTCTTAGACATAGATGTAATGGTTAACGCCGCTGAGGTATTAAAACATCATGTATTAATACCCGCTGCAACGGGAAGAGGTAAATCAAATTTAGTAAAAACAATACTCTACGGTCTGCTGGACAACGAAAAGTGTGGGAAATTAGTATTTGACCCTCACAACGAATATTATGGATCTATTACTCAAAAAGGTTTGAGAGATCATCCAAAGAGCCCTGAATTCTTAGAATATTATACTATTAGAGGCACTTCAGGAGCTAACGATTTGAAATTTAACATGAATCTTATTAATCCGGCTCATATTATCGGGAGTATAAGTCTTACAGACGCTCAAAAACAAGCTATTGTAGTGTTTTATCGATCTGATAGAAAAAAATGGATTCAAAAAATATATGAAGATCATACTCCAGAAGAACTAAAAAAAATAGGAGTTCAACCTCAAACTATCGAAGTTCTAAGGAGGAAGCTTGGGCTATTATTAAACCTTTATCTTGAAGACGATGGAACTCTAAGCGAAAAAGGAATTTATACATCGAGTGGCTACGAACAAACTACACACGCTATAATAGATTCATTATCAAAAGGTAAAACAATAATAATCGATACGTCCTTATTAGAAGGCGCAGAAGAAATATTTATCGCTTCAATTATCGTAGAAGGCGTTTTTAAGGAATATAAAAAGCTTAAGTTTGAAGATAAATTACAAGAAAGACCTGTTATCTCTATCGTAATCGAAGAGGCTCCGCGAGTTATAGGAAAAAAAGTGTTAGAATCAATTGATAATGTCTTTGGAAAAATCGCACGAGAAGGAAGGAAATTTCAAATAGGTCTTATTGCAATTACACAGCTTCCAAGTATAATCGACCGTGAAATATTGGCAAATATGAATACAAAAATTATTCTTGGTAATGAAATGGGTCCAGAACGCAGAGCTTTAATTGATAGTGCTGCTCAAGACTTATCGGACGATTATCAAACGATCGGAAGTCTTGATAAAGGAGAGGCTATTGTTACGTCTACCTTTACTAAATTTGCAGTTCCAATTAACATTCCTTTATTTGAAGATTTTATTAAGGAAGGTAGACAAAAACAAAATTCAAAAACTAAAATAAAATCACCAGGATTTTCTTGAAACTTAATTAATTAAAAAATTAGAAGATGTGAATAAGGTGTTTGTAAAATTCGCTCATTTATCTGATTGCCATCTGGGTGCTTGGAGAAATGAGATATTAAATCAAACGGGATACGAAGCCTTTGAGCAGGCAATTAATAAAATTATTGAGGAGGAAGTAGATTTTGTTATTCTCAGCGGAGATCTTTTCGACATTAGTAATCCAAAAGTAGATGTTGTGGATTTAGCGGTAAGAGAGTTAAAAAAATTACGCGATAAAAACATACCTGTCTATGGAATAATGGGCTCACACGATTTTTCACCATCTGATAATTCAATGATCCGTCCCTTAATTTCGGCAGGACTGTTTATTGACGTATCTAAAGGCGAACTCACGGATAATAAGAAATTAAAATTAAGTTTTATCCAAGACGCAAAAACGGGTATAAAACTAACTGGATTACGAGCACGAAAGAGAAGTTTAGAAATTGAAGATTACAAGCGATTACTACGAGAAGATTTAGAGAATGAAGAAGGAATTAAAATTTTTGTATTACACACGATGTTAAGCGAGTTAAAACCAGTAGAATTCAAAGATATGGAATCTGCTCCTAAATCGTTATTACCTCAAAACTTTGCTTATTATGCTGGTGGTCATCTTCATAAGACTGTTCCTGAAAAATTACGAACAGGAGATAACACCCTTATTGTCGATCAAAAAAATAGCATTATTTACCCTGGCTCGCTTTATCCAACAGATTTTCGAGAGCTTGAAAAATATCAATATGGTGGCTTTTGTATCGTTTCTGGAGAGGTTAACAGCGAATCTCAAAGTTCGGAGCTTAAGGTTAAATTTGTTCCAATTAAACCAAGAGAAATCCTTACGCTAGTAATTGATTGTACTAATAAAACTGTTATAGATTCTCTAGAACTTATTGACCAAAAAATTTCAGCGTTAAATGCTGAAGATAAAATCGTAACAGTCAGAATTATAGGTTCGCTTACCTCTGGTAGAGCGTACGAAATTAAGTCAAACGAAATTGCAGAACAGTTAAGAAATAAGGGAGCGCTGGACGCGTTAATAAATAAGAACGCTCTTACATCAAAAGAGTACGCCCCAATAAGCGTTGCTGTTGGAAAAACAAACGAGGAGATCGAAGAGACGCTCATTCACGAACATGCTGAAACGACTAATATTAAAAAAATATCTAAAAAAGATATGGAAAATAAAATTCATAGAATCTTGGAAGTATTAGGTACTGATAGAGAAGAAGGAACACAAGTCAGAGAATATAACGAAGAACTGCTGAACCAATTTCTTGAGATTTTTGATCTAACTAAGAAGGGGGAGAGCCTATGATTTTGGAATCAATTAAAATAGGGAATATTAGAAGTATCAAAAATATGGATCTTACCTTTCCCCAGACAACAATGCTTTTTTATGGAGATATCGGTAGTGGAAAAAGTTCAGTTCTAAAGGCAATCGAATTCGCTTTGTTTGGAACGCTAAAGAGTGGGGATTTAAGTGGAGATTCTATTTTACGGCGAGGTGAAAACAGTGCTTCTGTGGAGTTAGCATTTTTACTTGATAACGATAGATATGTAATAAAGAGGGGTCTATCAAAAAATAAAACTGGAGCGGTCTCGCAAACGAAAGGTTCTTTAACAATAAACGAGAGCGAAACATCATACGCGGCAACTGATTTACGTAGAAAAGTTTTAGAAACGCTCAACTATTCAGTTACAAGGTACGAACGAGCACAAAGAATTGATCTATTTCGATATACGGTATATACCCCCCAAGAATCAGTAAAAGAGATTTTAGAAGCTGATCCAGAGAAGCGTTTTGAAATTTTAAAGGACGTATTTGGTATTGAGAAATACGAAGTTGCTTTAAGAAATATCAAGATTATTATCGATTTTTTAAGAGACGATATTAGCAAGGCTAAAATTTTAATTGATCAATTCGAAGGGATCGAAGATACGATTCCACAAAAAGAAAACGACCTACGAGCCCAAGAGAGCAAAATTAGTAGCATGGAAAAGGAGAGCGAATTAAAACAAACCGAAGTTAATCTTATTCAAAAGGATCGTGACGTTATAAAATCAAAAAAAGAAGATGTATCAAAAAAAATAATAGAACTGGATGGTAAAGAAAAGAACTTTAAAGAATATACTGAATTAAGAGAAAAATATGCTAAAGATCTTAAAACTGCCCAGAATAACATTAAGACAAACGAAGAAGAAGCTAAAAAAGTTGGATTAATTGAGCTGTCAACAGATTTAACTGAAGCCCAGATATGCGAACAAATCTCCGAAGGTAGAAAACTAATTTCTGAAAAAGAAAAAAAGAAAGCGGTTATCGAACAAAAAATTGAAGACATCGACGAATTGTTGGAAAAAGGGAAATGTTCGTTGTGTGGACAAGAAATCCATGAAGAAAAACGATTTAAAGGAGAACTAAAAGACGCGTTAGGGGAAGTTGATTCTTTTTCGAGTGAAATAGAAAAATTGTCTAAAAATATTGATAAATTAGAAGTTAATCTGAAGGATTTACAAGAATTTACCTCAAATAAGAGTAAAATAGAGTTATACGAAAAACTCGTAGAAGCGAGCAAAATACAAGAAGCAGATAATCAGAAGAAACTAGATGAGATGATAAATAAAATAAACATAGTACAAAAAGAAATCGAGGGAACGTTAAAAGCTTTTAAAATCGCTGATATAACAGAATTAAAAAAACTAGAGTCGGACATAAAAGAAAATTTGGACTCTTTTGAAGAGAAAATAGAAGTATTGAAATCCCAAAAAAATGCCATTGAAATAGAGTTAAGCGCTGAAAGAAAAACTCAAGAGTATTTGAAAAAGGAAGTTAACGAATTAAAAGCTGGATTAGAAGAAAAGAAAAAGCTAAAAGAGAAGCTGGAATACTCTACTGAGATTAGAAATTGGGTAAAAGAACAATTTCCTGTTTTACTAAGAGATATTGAAAGGCAGATTTTAATTTCGAGCGCTCGAGATTTTAATACATTTTTTAAAGAATGGTTTAACATCTTAGTTGAGAGCGGAAATATAGAAGTTGAGATTCGCCCTGACGATTTTCAGCCGATAATTAACGTGAACGGTTACGATTCTCCCTTTAAAGATCTTTCAGGAGGAGAAAAAAGTGCAATATCGTTAGCATACAGGTTAGGATTAACTAAAATCATTAACGAGAGATATCAAGATGTCAAAACTAAAGATTTACTGATTTTAGACGAACCTACAGACGGTTTTAGCCAGCAACAAGTGAATCGTATGCAAGAGATTTTTAATTCGCTAAATACTTCCCAGACGATTATCATTTCTCATGAAAGGACCTTAGACTCGTTTGTAACTGATATATACACATTCAAAAAGAGCAATCACATTACAAAAGTCGAGAGAAAATCAATATAGTTTAGCAACATCAATAGTAAGATGAAGTGAAAAAAAGTTATGGCAAACAAAACCTTATTGTATAAAAACGAATATAAAGATGTAGAAGAAGGAACCGTCCCTAAGTTTACACCAGAAGAAATTGGGCATATACTTTACACCATTGAGAAAGGATTTGGATTTCACGTCATATTCGAATCAACTCCCTTTGAAATTAAAAATTTTGGAGGTAATTTCAGAAGTATTATTAACTCATCACGACTCGACCTTACTTTCTTACATAAGACAGCATTTGTTGAATACGACTTTGATTCCGGTAAAAAAATCGGTTATAAGATCAATGACGAAGTTGAAAAAGTGGATATAACCTCCTTTTTTACTAAAGTCAAGAATGGTGTATCTGAACACAAGATTTACCAAATTGGAGGAAGGTATTCTGAAAGCATTGAAGAAATAAGAGGATTTAGAGACGAGATTCGCGATAAATCTCTTGAAGAAAAAAAAGATTTACTTGAAGGAATAACTAATAATAGTGAATTTAAGGCATACCACCCCAAGAAAAAAGAGTTTTATCTGAACATCTTACGAGAAATTTATAATAAATTAAGTCTGGAAAAAAAATACTGGAAGATTCAAAGAAGAATTGAAGAGGCTGTAGCAAAGCAAATGGACGAAAAAAAATTGGTTAAAGACGACTTAAACATTACTGCTAATCCTTTTAATGTTGATTTAAAAAAGTTTGAATTCTTAAAAAAGGATCAAGTACAAATCCAACGAACGAAATCGCTAGTATATAAAAGAGAATACACTAAAGGAACAACAATTTCCGAACTTACCATCGAAGATATAGGAGATATCTTAGTGGAGGTTAGTATGATTCCGCACTATCTTGATTATGAAGAGGGAAAGCATCTAGTTAATTTTAGAAACATAAGAGATGGAACAAGAAAAGACATAACCTTTCATTATGCGCATATTGTTCCTATTTTTGGTGATGCTGTTGATGAGCGTGGGGTTCTTCAACCAATTGGAGAAGATATAACAGGAAAAGTGACTGAAGTTGACAATGTATCGTTCTTCACAAATGAAAAAAATGGAATTAGTGAACATCGTATTTATCAAATTGGAGCGAGATATGAAGCTAAAGAGTTGACTATCGATGATCTATTCGGTCTGGGTGAATTAAATTACGATATTGAACACTACGATAAAGCAATAGAATATTATAATAAGGTTTTAGAAATTGAACCCGAAGATCTTGACACAATTAATAATTTAGGTTTAGCTTTTGTGTCCAAAACTAACTACAAAGAAGCGATCTCGCTATATCAGAAAGCTCTCAATATTGATCCCGAAGATTCAATCACATGGGATAATTTAGGTTTAGCTTACGAGTATAATAATGAATACGATAAAGCTAAAGACGCTTATCAAAAGGCTTCAGATTTGGATTCTTCAGATGAGGATATCCAACAACATTTAACTGAAATTAATGAAAAAATAAATAATTTAAAGCGGTAAAAGAATAGAATTGTTATTTCTTTCCAAGTTTATCTGCCGTTGTAAAAAATGATGCTTTATTTTCTTTTGATGCCTTATTTTTCGATAATGTAGTTTTATAGCGGACTGTTGATCTTTTATAGACTTTAGGGTTTAATTCGTCAACAAATTGAGATATGCGAACTGTCTGAGGACCTTTATATGTATTTCTAATCGCCGGCGAAATAAGATACAATTGATCCTTAGTTCTGGTTGTTGCAACGTAAAACACTCTTCTTTCCTCTTCGTAAGCATCAGGATCCCCTACCACTCTACTGGAAGGAAACGAGTCTTCGCACAACATCGGAATAAAAACCACGCGCCACTCTAATCCTTTAGCTCGATGGATTGTAGATAGTACAAGTGGTTTTTCTTCATCAGTTTGATCTCCAGCAAGAACTGTTTTAGATTCTAAAGCGGATAAGTTTAAACTCAAATTTTCTAAGAATTTTTGAGTTGTTGGATAATTTTGAGCGTATACGCTGAGTTGGTCTAAATCAGCTAATCTATCCTGCCAATTTTCGTATTTAGTCTTAGTATGATCTTCAAGCGCTCCAATTAAATTCTTGATTACTTCACTAGGAATATCTCCAACTGTAAAATCCTTTAAGTTTTTTACGTGCGAATTTAGGTTCTGAATTCCATTCTTCGAAATTCTTGAGCCTTTGAGAGATTCAGAAACGAATGTTTTACTAAGCAAATTTTTAATTGGTTCTTCAGTTTTAGAGATTGCTTCAAAGACTTTAGACGCTGAAGCAGTACCTATTCCGGGAACCAAAGTAAAAATCCTCGACCACGATATTTCGTCATAAGGATTTTCAATTACTCGTAGATGGGCAAGCATGTCTTTTATGTGAGCTTTTTCAAAAAACGCTACTCCCGCTCGAACTTCATAAGGAATGTTCTTAGCTTTTAACTCAAGTTCAATATTTAACGAATGGAAACCAGCTCGTACGAGAATAGCCATTTCGTCTAAATTATACCCGTCTTGACGCAACTTTAGAATTTGATTTGCGATAAACCTAGCTTGGTCTTTATCGTCTCCTAAATTTACTTGAAACGGTTTGATTCCACTTGGGCGCGTAGCTCTCATGGATTTTTTAAATTGGTTTTCGTTATGCTCAATCGAGTTATTTGCTAGTTCTAATATTTGGGGAGCGCTTCGGTAATTATAAGTAATAGCGTACCTCTTACAATTTTTATATTTTTTCTCAAAATTCAAGATATTCTGAAAATTCGCGCCTCGAAACGCATATATGCTTTGCGCGTCGTCACCAACTGCCATTACATTACGTTCTGGATTTTGTTGTACGATTTTATAAATAATCTCGTCTTGGATGTAGTTTGTATCTTGATATTCGTCAACTAACACATATTTAATCTTCTTAGCAATTAATTTCGCAATAGATCTTTCATCGAGCAACCTATTCCAGAACACCAATAAATCGTCGAAATCCAATAAGCTATCATCTGCTTTTTTGGCCCTATAAATATTGATGACCTCGTGTAATTTCGCAACAACAACATCGCTATCAAATTGATCGTATTTCCATTGGATCACTTCGCGAATTTTCTTATTGCAGTTGATTGAAAACGATAAAATAGATTTTACCATTGCTGCTGTAGGAAATCTTTCTTCGAGATCTTTCACCCCTGTTTTATCGATCGATAACTTCATTAATCCTTTTGCGTCAGTTTCGTCCATAATTGTAAAATTAGGTTTAAGTCCAAGCGTTTTTGCGTACATCCTCAAAAATCGGTTAGCAATTGAGTGAAAAGTGCCCCCCCATATACCCTTTGGTTTTTTTCCAAGTAAAGTTTCTACTCGTTTGATCATTTCGCTAGCGGCTTTGTTCGTGAAGGTAACAAGCATTATTTCGCTAGGTTTTGCTTTTGATACTAGAAGTTTCGCAACGGAATAAACGATAGTCCTCGTTTTTCCAGAACCGGCTCCTGCAATAACCAGCATCGGACCTTGAATGTTATTCACGATTTCGAGTTGTTCTTCGTTTAAGTCTGCTTTAAAATCGACTTCGTTATATTCCTCGGTTATTTCTGGTGCTTCTACATCATCTAAGGATTCAGCATAGTCTTCGTCGTAAAATTCAAAGACGAATTCCTCCTCTGGTTTTTCTTTTTTTTGTGGCATAGGTGAATCTCCTGAATTTTCTTATGTTATTATCATTTTTGGTATCAATTAAGGTTTTCTTGGTTTCCAGTAGAGCTCAAGTGGAAAATTTATTTTGATGTTTTGAGCTTTCTTTTTATCCTTTGACCATCCACCTTTAATTGCTGATTTAGGAATAAAAAGAATTTTATCATCTATATTCCTACCAAACATCACCGCACCCTCGGTTTCAAGTTCGTAAAAAATCTTCTCTACGTAACTCCCGCCATCTGACAAATTGTATGAGAAAGTAACAATTTCCACGTTGTTTTTATCAGTTATATTACTCAACCTTTGATGATCTATTTCTTTATAAAGAAAGTCTAATAAGTTTTTTGTCCTTAATTTTATCGAATTAATAAAATTCGACATGGTTTTATATTATAGTAACAATCATTCTCCTATTTAAATGTTGCGTAAACCTTACGCTAGTAAACCCTGCACTAGGGCTAGTAATTTTCCAAATAACTTTAATCATTTTTCGCAATTTTTCTTCACAAATCTTTACTTATCTTTACAGAAAAATATAAATACAAATAAATACAAAAAATGAAAAATTAAAAAAAAAATAAAAAAATAAAATTTTTTCCTACTTTTTTTAACATACTATCAACCTCTTTTACTTAGTATATCTAACAATAATATAAAAAATCCAATTATACCAACTAACAATAACAAAAAGCAATACCACTTAATCCATTTCCAATTCCATTCTTTCATTTTATCATTTCTCCATTAATGTTTTAAATTAAAAAAAAATTATTTAGGTTTTATTTTCCAAACAATATGAACGATAGTGGTTCCCATTATCACTCCTCCTTTTCCACTTATCGATATATTAAATAGGTACTCTTACACGTTAAACTACATAATATTGCGGATAATCCTCATTATCGCACTTTATTTTGTCTTCTTTCCATAATTGCTTGAGAATATCGAAAAATTCTCCTAAAGAGCCGGGAAAATTTACTTTTCTGATTAATTCTAGACGACTAAGGGACTTTCCTTTGTTTTCGGCTAGAATTTGCAGTATTTTCTCTTCTGTCTCAGTAACTGAGTAAACAATTTTATTTTTTGGACTCATATAAATAATATATTTCCGCCACGCTAAAATAAAGGGTATACCGATAATGCATACCATGAAAACGAGCCAAAGATTAATAATAAGCGAGAATTCTTTTGCTAATTCAATTATCAAAGCTAGTAAAAAATTCGTAATAGAATATTGTAATAGTATGTTAAATCCGATCAATCCCAATAAAAATAAAATGAAAAAAAAAGAGAAAACGATAAGATTTATTCTACTGTAATGCCCCACTCTTCTCTTGATCATCTTTAAACCTAAAATTTATTTCTTAATAATATTTTCTAAATAATTAAATAATAATGCCTAAATTTAACATCTTTTTTTTTCGTCATATTAAAAGATTAAATAGAAAATTTGCATATAAGTTAATGAGACAAAAAAAATTAACAGCGAACTAAAAATGTCAAGTTACAGAAAAGGTTTTTTTGGCGCGAACACCGGTCTTCTCTTTGTTAGCGGTCCGCCGAGTAATCCAACTATCTTTATGACGTTCATCAAAAAAAAGAAAGACGGCTCGTGGGAAAAACCTTCACAAAAATCGGGCGATATCAAGCATGATTTCTTCAAAATACTCGATATTGATTCGATTGATTTTATAGAGACCGTATTCAGGACCGGCGTGAATTAATCCGTGTCTTATTTGTATATAGCTTTTTTCTCCAGCATAGATTGTCTCCCATAGTTTTGTATCTATCTCTGCGATTTTAAAACCAAACAAAGAAAACGCATTTTTACAAAGATTTTTATTTTGAAAGTTAAGTTTCTCTGAGAAGTAATTTGAAAGTCTCATTGTTTCTATTTCTACATATTCATACTTGATTTTTATATCGAAATCTTTTAAGTATTTTTTAAACACGTTCTCTTCGACATCTTTGACTGTATGCGATTTACAAAGAGAATAAAATAACTGTTCTAAGTAAGATTCTATTGTAGTAATTAATAGAACCAATCCACTCTGTCCTAGAAGCTCTATCTTAAGATCATCAAACGGTTCGTTTTTCAGCATCTCTTCGTAGAGTAACATCACCTGGTTATACCCAATGATGACTGTTTCAAAATCGTCTGTAATATCCTTATTCGAGACAAAATTGATGTGTAAGCGCCCCTTTTTATAGGTCATACTATTGAGTTTTACTATTTTAAATTGGTATAGTTTCTTCCACATCTCACCTATTTTATTCTCTTTCATAAACAATTACCTTATTAAGGACAGAATAGTAATCTTTTTTTATTCTTTTATGTAAAAACGATACAATGAATGAAATTGATCAAAAAAAGTTTAAGTCCTTCAGAAAGATCTTTTATTTATTGTGGATTTTTTTAAAACCTTTCATCATAGTGATCTTTTGTTTATTCTCTATATTATTAAAAATCTTGAGAGAGCAAAAAAAAAATATTGAGAAGAACAATACTACGATAATTGAAGATAATCTTATATCAATTATTAAATTGAATAAGCAAAATTTAGATAATACTGAAATATTAAGTTATATCTCTGACGCAATGAGGAATACACATTATTATGGTAATCTAAGAATTAAGTATGTTGGATTTAATTTTACTTTTCTTGGCTTTTTTACATCTATCATAGCCATTTATGTATCTTTATTCAGAGATAATCCTAATATCATTTTGTGTAGAGGTTGGCCTATGATAGTAGTATTTTTTGGTTATCTCGTAACTTTTCTAGTAATAGTATTGAATAAATATGATACTATTAAGTTTGACCACGCTTATCTACGACACTTTTCGAGTATTATGGATAAGAAGGATTATCCTTATATTAAGTCAGAACACATCAAAGAGTTTAATAAATTAATAGGAGCTGATGGACCAACATCAATGAGAAATAATTTAAAAACATTATTACTACAGTATCAATATCAAAGAAACTACAGCCGTTTAGCATTACTAATGAGGAAATGTTTAATTTATGGGTGTACAATTTCAATTATAGTAATTATAGTAGCATTTTCAGCCTTATTCATTTAAATATCTAATTCCAATTTGGCGAAGAACTTGAGAATGAGAAATTGTTCCATTTCGATACATTAAAGCTAAATCTGACCACTTTTTACTTTTAACAAGGCTTTTTCCAACTCGAATGTGATTTTGTATTGTTGCTCTAGATAACATCGTGCGGAGTGAAATGAGCTGAACAAAACTTGGCATTTTATCCTGAAATTCGACACTTTCAAGTAAATTTATTATTAGAGTTCTATGTATTAAGGAAATGTCATTTCGAAAAGTGACAGCTTCTGTCACTTTATCAGATTTCTCTCTAAGACTCACTAAATGTGTTTTTTTGCGATCTGACAGTAATTTTGCACCATGCTTTTTTTGGGGGAAAATATTTTCATAAACATATTTTAAGTAAAATAAAGACAAGTCTACTTTGTATGATGAGAATGGTTGGTGTTTTTTTAGCTTTAGCGACTTAACTAAATTTTGAACAAACAATCTGGAGTTGTCAGAGATTTCCCTTTTAATCGCATTTAAATCTCGTATAGTTTGATTTAAAACCTCATTCACTTGCAAGGTGACTTAGTCTGTTATCAAATTAAATTTTTGACCTACAATATCTACTGAATGTCTCATAGATTACATTTAGGACGAGTATTTATAAATAAAAAATTTGGGTTTACAAACTAAATGAAAAGTTTATATTTTTGTATAACTCTATTAGAACCGGAGACTCAGAAAGACTCCGAAAATTTTAGCCCTATGAGAAATTAATAAGAAATTATACGAGAGTTCTATTGAGGATTCCTTAGAATCTTCGCTTTATAGTAGTAGCTAACTTCTCCTTAACTTGACTTCCGATGTAGTTACTAATAGAATTGCAAACCTTTGAATTTTCACAAAAAATACTCGGTCTATGATTCCCATTTGAATCCTATTTATAATCTTCTGTAGAGAAATTGAAACATAACCGCATTGATCGGCGTGAATTTTGTTGCAAACTTTCATGCCTCCAACATTATTACGGTTTTACGCTCCAGTCAAAACATTCAAATAGCAAACTGGTGCTTTTGCTTTTCTTAACACACAAAAATTATCAGACATTTAAGCACTAGCACTTCTAACTCGCAGATTAGGGGAAAACTCTTAGCGAGTTGAGAATACCTATAATCATTTCTTGATCTTTTTTTGGTGTGGCTGCTTATTTTGGTTAAAATTAATTAAAATAATAATACGAACGGGTAGAACTAAACTTGGATAACCAACAATAGTATTTGATTGATTCAATCAATATCTTTATAAATAATGATATCAAAATAATTATTGACAGATTTAATTTCAAGATTCCAGCCAAAATATTGTAATTAAAGTCAAAAACAATCGCTTTTTTGTGGCGATAGCTCAGGAGTTTTGACTTTTTTTTTAGAAAATTGAAAAAAGGAAAAACGAAAAAAAAATGGTGGTCTCTCTTTAAGGGGAATTATCACGAGTACTCGTTTATTTTCTTTAAATTAGTACAATTTTAATTAAAATCTACCAAAAAATGTTTTAAAAAATATATTAAAAATTAAAAAACAAAACAAAAAAAATGAAATATATCATTAAAAAGGATACCCCCTATAACAGGGCGGTATCCAAAGCAAAAAAGAGAAGAATACAATATACTTTTGGTTCTTTGATTACTTTTATTACGATTTTAGCGTTCTTTGTTAATAGTCCTGTAGTTCAGTTCCACCCGAACGAACTCAAGGACTTTAGTTTGTCCAGCGACGCTTCTGCTTTCAGAACAGGAAAACCAGTTCCGTTTACATGGTCGCTTATGGGGCCTCCTCAAAAACTTATACTAGTTTTTGGCGACGGGAGCTTTGAAGAGCTCAGTAGCGAATGTTTCAACGATAATGGAATGACTTATGGGAGTATTGACCACATATACGCGCTTCAGGGTAAATATACTCCAATATTAAAGGCGTATTATCCCGGAGAGACGTTTAAAAAGGTTCTCGATGTGTATATTCGGAACGAGGCGCCCCTCTTTTCTTTCGGGTTTAACGGAGAGATACCGAATCCTAAAGGAGTTCTACGCACAAGCGCCTCCCCGTTCCAAACCTTTGAGGACGAGGAGGTAGACATAACCATAAATGTGACGAATAACCCAACTAACGACACTTTAACCTACCAGTTTAACTTCGGAGATAGCCAAGTTGTAATAGAAAATAACTCTATTACACACGCTTGGAAAAACAAAGGTTCCTACCCGGTGACTATTACTGTCGTAGGGGCCCAAGGAGAGTTATCCACGCAAACCCAGTATATTGACGTTCTCAATAGACGTCCCAAGGCTTCTTTTAGGATTATGAATGAAGACGATGTTGCCGTTGGGAAAGAAATCGAACTTACAGCAGAGGATAGCTTCGATTCGCTATCAGATATTAATAATCTGCGTTATATTTGGGATTATGGAGATGGTCTTATGGATTACGGAAAAAGCGTGTCGCACACCTTTTACGAATCGGGTAGTTACAATATTACTCTTATCGTTAAAGACGACGACTCCTTCGTTGACCAGATGTCTCGTATTATAGTTATCGAAAATATTAAGCCTGACATTGCTATTGTAGGAGATTTATACAACTCTTCTTTAATTATTAACGAGGGAGAAGAGATTTTATTTTCTACAAGCTCTCGAGACGACGATCCTGACATTTTTAAGCTGTTTTATTACTGGAATTTTGACTCGGTCGAATTTGATCCTTTAAGTTTAGATAATTACCAGTTAGGTGGTTGGAAAAATAAACATGTTTTCGAAGACGATTTTGAGGGAAATGTCACCGTTGGTGTGATTGACTCCTCTAACGAGTTCAATTCTGATTCAATTAATGTCCAAGCATTGAATGTAGCACCTCAAATAGGTGTACTTAGTGCCAGTATCATTTCAAACGTAAGCTTCGAAGTCTATCGGAGCGACACAACGAAAGAAGGGAATTTTACTTTTGTTTTATTCAAAGATAATAAGACTAGTGCTACCAAGTTTCTTTCGTTTTTAAATTCAAGTGAAACCTATCTAAGTACTAACCCTCTAACTGCTTCATTCAGTCTTGACAACCAGTGGAAAGTAGCAATTAACTCATCCGAAATATTACCCGCCGATTCAGTGTTTCAAGCGTCAGTTAAACTGACTTTTATTAATGGACAGGAACTAATTTTGAATAGCGACCAAATGATGGGAGGTAGTTACGGTTCTTGGGAGGTTGATCTAAGTTCGGAATTTTTTGACGAACAGAACTTCTCCTATAAGTATCCAATGACTTTTGCTACTCAGGTGTTTGATCCTTCAAAAGATGAAGTGCACTACTCTGTTTCCTATCAAGAGAACAAGTTGCTCGAAATAACCTGTCTAGATGCCTTACCAATTTTAGACGCTTTTACAACGCAAGACACTGAATACATTGTGGATGTGTACGAACAAGACTCAAAGCAATTTGCTAACATTACCGCCCGAAAGGATGTTTATTCGGAATTGTTTGAAAACCACACATTTCCATTTATAGAGGAGGTGCAGATCGACATTGCTCCGTTGATTAATATAAATAACATATTACAAGGAAGATTAGGACTCTCCGATCTATCTGTAGAAAATTGCCTTTTAGCAGAGAACACCCTAATTGCTAACGCAGTAGACGACGATTTGGGAGAAGATACCCTTACTTTCGGTTTCGAGTCTTTGGTCGATATTAAGTTGACTCAAGATTATGTTCCTCTTACCCCTCTTATATCATCTAATGCAATTCCGGTACCTTTTGGAAAGATAGGCGGATTTTCAAGCACTGCCTACGAGGGAGAAAGGGTGAAGTTCACCTCAAAAACTAACGATCAAGACGTTCCAGGGATGGTCTTCATGTGGGACTTTGGCGATGGAACCGTTGCTTATTCAGAACACGCTAAACACGCTTGGCTTGATGCGGGAGTGTATAACATTACCTTAGCTATTGCCGATCCGTATGGAAACATCCATCGAGACCAAAAAAACATAACCATCCTTTCAAAGGCACCTGAAATAGTTGGTCCGTTCGCGTTTCAAGGTTCTGAAGGAAGCTCCATCGTTCTCGACGTGGAAATTTACGATTCAAACAAAGACGAGTTAAAATTAGAATACTTCTGGTACGACGATAAGGGAACATTAGTGTCGCAAGAGCAAAAACCGGTCTTTAACTTAGACGACGGCACCTATACTTACACGCTGGAGGTTGTCGATCCATCGGGTATGAGAAGTTCAAAAGAAATTGTGGTGACCATGCATTCCTTATCCCCCGAGATTTATATGTCGAACTATATGTATCACGGTGTTGTAGGGGATTATTCGTTCGAAAACGATGGCGAACTGGAGTTAAAAGTTTATGGTATGGATACGCTATTAGATTCCGAAAAGTTATACTTTTTCTGGACGATTCGTAACGGTAAGAAGGTTGTTAGACTTGGGGACGATAGGTATCAACTTCACTCAACTGTCACCTTTACCTGTAGAGAAACTACTACCTATCAAGGGGAGGTGAGAGTGTGCGACCCAGAAGGAAATGAAAAAGTTTGCACCTTTCAGATCGTTTCTACAATTGACTCCTCTCTGGATGGAGTGGATGACAACACAGAGGAAATGCTTAGAACCTCCGACGATCCCACAGATACGGACGGTGATGGGTTAACTGATACTTACGAGATGACTGTGAGTAATACCTCGTACTTAGACCCAGATACCGATGGTGATTTGTTATGGGACGGGCAAACGGTGAACGGAAGCGTAGGAGAACTAGCAGTTTCCACCGACCCGTTAGATTGGGATACGGACGATGATTTCCTCTCAGATGGAACCGAATACATTGGATGGAACATAACTGTGGTGTATTTCGAAAATACCACTAACTTTCACATTACATCTGATTCGTTAGAATCGGATACAGACGATGATGGGCTAAGCGATTACGAAGAATACTATGCGGGGTCTCATCCCCGACAAGCCGACACCGACAACGACGATCTAACTGACGATATTGACCCCTTCCCAGCAAATTGGGATGGTGATAATGATTTGCTATCGGATTTCGAAGAAATAGCTAGAGGAACTGATTATAATAATACAGATTCAGATCAAGATGGTCTAAAGGATGGAGAAGAGGTATATGGGTGGGGAATTGGGTTCTTTACCAACCCCCTCGAAGCAGATACAGACCACGATCATATAAGCGATTCTGCCGAGATTAAGAACTACCTTGTAAAATTGCAGGACGATGGGTTTGACGACCTCGACAAAAAAGTTAACCTCTCTGCTCCCATTTCGCTTCATTTCCCTCACCATTTCGAGCAAGCTGTTGCCGCTCAAATTAGTTTTGGTATCTCTTTTGGCGAATATGGTCAAAACGCGACCGACAGCTACGGAGTTCCAGACGAAGACGTGCAAGATCTGTACGTAGTAATTACTAAAAAAGACGATGGTGTGTTACTTGCAAATTTCTCAACGAATAATACCAGATACTTTAGTCAAGTTGTAGATGTCACTCCTATTATGAATGACGAGAGTTTAGGTTTGGATTATTGGGGTGACTACAAGATTGGAATTGGAGTGCCTGGCGGAACCACACAAAAAGAAGGCGAGTATAAAGGTACGTACTCGTTTGCAACTGAAGACGATGGGGAAACAGGAACAGATATAGATTTTATCAACGAATGCCATCAAGGTACTGATTGTCACGCAAAGATCATATCTCAAAAGTGGGGACATAAGAAGGTATTAGAACTAAAAGATCAAAGTTATGATACTGGTGGAGATTACGTCTCGGTTTATAACTATTTTGATTCCGCTCAAACCAGTGGTACGGTCGAGTATTGGATGACCGTTAACACTCCGTATTATTATTCTCAGGTTTTGCTCTATTCTGGGAGCTCTGTTGGACTTGTAGTGGCAATGGGTTTAAATTATTTTAGATACAATGATGGTAGCTGGCACAATATACGTTCAGCAACAGCAAATCAGTTTTATCACGTCCGAATCGATTTTGAATGCGGATCAGGAGGTTATGAAGGGCTCTCTGCGGATACCTTTTATGTATACATAGACGGTACTAAGTATGGTCCATATAATTATCAGAACAGTTTAGGTAGCTGTGATCGTTTGAGGATGCTCTCCTCCGGATACGATGGACCTTATTACGCGCATTACGACGCGTTTGGATATTCGTGGGACCCCAGTTACGCAATCGGTGACAATAAGGAAGAGGAAAATTACGATTATAAATATCAAACGGATGGAGCTTATCAAGGCACATACAGTTTCGAGGACGATGCTATCGGAGGAGATCCAGATAATTGGGAAGTTTACGAAGGTACTGGAAGCACAGTCTCGGTTTTAGGGAGCTTAGGAAATCATAACCAAATTGTAGAGATTGCTACTACAACAGCAGGAAGTGGTCATTTAGCGAATACTTGGAACAATTTTGACGATCAAGAGTATGGTTCTGTAGAATTATGGTTTCGGTCAAGCAATGTAAATTGGAATCATGCAAATTATATTTTTCTAAGACATGGTTCTGCTGTAGGATTGTTACTTAATGCTCAAGATGATAAATGGAAATATTATTCTGGTGGATCCTTTGATGTCCCTAATGTCCCTATTCCATTAGATAATGTATGGCAACATATACTCATTCATTTTGAATGTTCTACTGGTGGATATATGGGTTTAGGTCAACATCAATTTGAAATTATCATAAACGGAATTAGTTCTGGAAGCATAGGAGGATATAGTCCTCAAGCGCACTTTGATAATTTTTATGTTTCACCTTCAGGATGGCATGCTAATTACAAGGTGAATTTTGACGCAGTCGGATATTCTTGGGATCCTGATTACGATATCGGTGATAATTTAGTTGATCCTTTGGAAGCAGGCTGCTACTTAGATTATTTTGAGCTCGAGTTCTGTCGATATTTAGATCCAAACGATCCCGACTCCGATGACGACGGTATTCTCGATGGCGTAGAGATGGGAGTCCTTGTCGAAGGTACTGACCTTATAGACTTTGAGGACTATTATCTTTCCAATAACTTAACTCAAAACGCTATCGGAAACTTTTCGGCGACTTATTCTTTCGAAGAGGAAGCTGATGGCACTACTAACGCGAATATAAGTTTTATCGATTACGTGTCGGTTGATTCTTCTTGCGTAGCTACGATAGTAAAAGAGTTCGAATATCACAATAAGGTATTGGAACTTTCAGACGAAAATAGTGGGGGTAAAGTCTACGCCTACAATACCGCGTTCGAGAGACAAAACGGCACGATAGAGTTCTGGTGGGCTCAAACCGCTGACGACCAAGATAGTTTAGTACGATTGTACGACGACGGTACAGGGACTGCGCTAACGCTTTACATGAGAGATACGGGTAAATTTGCTTGGTATGATGGCACTTATCACGATGTGGGGAAGTACGACGAAAATACTTGGTATCACCACAAGATCGCGTTTAATTGTAGCGATGGCGCTAAAGGAACGTTCACATGGTTTATTGATGGAACCTTAGAAGCTGAAGATATTGATTTTGACGATAATTGTCAGAGTCTGGATAAACTAATGTTTGGCACAGACTCTGGCTCGAGCGGTTACGACACCTATCTTGACGCTATTGGATTTACTTGGAATTGGACTTATTGGGAAGGAGAGAATTACGAAAACCAACTCCCTTCCGATCCAAAAATCGGTCATTATCCTGGAACGTATAGTTTCGAAGACGATACTGTGGGGGGACTCCCTGCAGGTTGGGTTAGTTACGAGGGAGATTATTGCGATGTAGAAGTTCTCGCGTCATTAGATGGACACGATAAAGTGGTAGAACTGTATGATCATTACGCAGACACAACCTGTTATGCGAGTATGTATAACGAATTCACTCCTGTTGATGATGGGACGATAGAAGTGTGGTTGCGATATGATGGAGTTGCTGAATCTCGATTTATGCAGATATTCGAAGACGATTCTATGACTGTTGGAATGCATGCTTTACATTCAAGTGGAGGTAATTTCTACGATGGAAACGGTAATCTATTGCAAGTTTGTAATAATAACCAATGGTATCACGTGAAGTTTGAATTTGATTGTTCTGCCGATACTTTTAGTATATGGATTGACGGAGTATTAAAGACTGACACGGGGGAAATGCCCGCCAATTTTGACGACGATGTTGGAGTGCTAAGATTTGTTACATATGGTTGGGGGACTTATAACGCTTATTGGATGTATGTTGATGGCATTGGGTTTTCCTGGGATTCTGATTACGAAATTGGCGATAATAATAATTCTCAAGAAATGGAGCTAACCGCGCCTGACGAGTATTATCTGGAAATACCGCACATCGGGAAAGTAACCGACGGTCAACTTGACCTAGAGGTAAAATCTGATAGTAGCACAGAGGGAAGCGGGAGGGTTTTTGTTCAGCTTATTAAGGAAGAGATGAACTTAACGAAATCCGATATAGTTTTGCTCGCCTATTGCAAAGAGTTTGACTCCTCTGAGCAGTTCACTTACCAAAAATCGATCGATTTATCCCCTTACGTAACGAGTGGACAAGTCTATGGTACGTATCACCTAAGAGTTCAAGCCTTCAGCACGGCTTCTACCGATGTCTTTAACCTTACTAAGTTTGAGATCGAGACTGATACTTATGTAGTGGCTGATTTCAACGATACCATAGCTTGGGTTACAGATCCCGCCGAGGAAGATACCGACGGTGATGGTTGGAGCGATAATTACGAGATATTTACTAAAGGAACTAGTCCGGTAAGCGTTGACTCCGATGGAGACGAAAGTTGGGACCCTAACGATAGAGATCCGCTCAGGGATGTCATGCTTGAGATTCATCCCTACAAAGGCATTTTTAGAAACCTAGCTATCCTAGATTTACACGCGCTACTCCAAATCTCGGTTGCGTTTACTTTTGGCGAGAACGAGTATTATATCGTCACGCCTGTAGCTCAAGGAACTGAATACGCAAACGGGTTCGGGTATTATCAAACTGCCTACTTTGGCGACCATTACTACATTAACATCGACGACGACACAGTTAGACAGAGCAATACAATAACCATGCACCTCCAGATGTGGCACGTAAGACGCCATAGGGGATTGTCTGATGTCGAAATAATCGACGGAAACGACGATTATAGCATTGGTACTCCAAGTGAAACCTATACTACCGTATATGCCAATCAGACGGGGTATTTCGGTCACCTCAACGAGTTAGAGGTAAAAGTTAAGACGGTTGCTATCGAAAAAGCTAACACGCTTGCAATCTTCAATGCAAATACCACTTTTAACGGTCATTACAACGATCCAAATCAGCGATACACTCTCATCCAGCTAACCATTCCTGACGAAGGACATTATTTAGGTTCTGAATCTTTTCTTAACGAGGAGATTGGTAATAATTGCACGAACATTGATTTTGTTTCTTTTGATTGCTCGGATGTGGAGAGTTACGTCAAAATCATCGAGGAAATTGACGGTCATAGTAACGTTTTGCGCGTTCAAGGAGGATTAGACGATCACGCAGATTTTGATCACAATTTTACCTCCTCTCAAGCCTATGGAACGATCGAATGGTGGTGGCGAACTTCTAAAATAAGTGGTGGTGTTTCGTATTTTTACCTTGAAAACGATGACACTGAAGTAATTCGGTTGTTTATGAGAGATGGGAAGATAAAATATCACGACGGAAGCTACCACGACGTAATGAGCGCGAGTTCAGACACTTGGTACCGAATGAAGCTTTTTTTTGAGTGCAAAGTTGGAGAGGCTGGACTTTATCGCTTCGATTTGTACGTGGATGGCGTTCTAAAAGTGATCGATGCTCCGTTTTATAACGACGAAGATTCTATTAATAAGCTGAAAATAGCAACGACGGGTGACCCTTTTTACTCCTATTTTGACGCTTTCGGATATTCTTGGGATGCTAATTACGATATTGGCGATAATGGTCTGACTTACTCAGTAGAAGGAACTCCATTCGAGCACGGAATGAACGTAATCGTCGTGCCTACCGAGCTTTTTACTCACACGAAGCTAAACGGGTACGTGGAAAACGACACTCTCGACCTAACACCGCTCTATCACCCCGATGAGCACGTGTTCGAGTTCACCGCAATTGCAAGAGACGGGAACCCAGATACAGCGAATTCAGACGTCGATTTCTTATTCACCCGACTCGGTATTTCTCCAGAAGATGCGATGGATGTATTAGAATTAATCTTATGGGGTTGCGTAAACGATACTTTAGACGAAAGTAACAATACTATATACGAGAAGATTCACGACTACGTGAGCACCAAAATTAACGGCACTATGGCATCTGAAATGGGCTTGCCATATTCCGTTCTTGGCTACATTCCATGGTTCAATACGTATACAAGTTCGGCGATGGGGGACGAGCCAGAACCAGAGGGTGGTATTACAGATATGCTCCTTTGGTTAATGTGCTTAATTAACCCTATTCTGTATATCATGCTTCACGCCCAAATGGCTATGACTCGCGGAACATTTTATCAGTACTTAGTTAATTTTGCCGCTAACATTTTCATGGCTATATTAACTGCGCTGGGAGACCTATTGTGGCTAATTGCTCGAGCTGCGTTGTATGTATTATTTTGGATAATGTTGGCAATAGAATTTCTGTTTATTACTATAACAGTTTTAACTATTGGTGTATCATTTTTGGCATTTAGCTTTTTGGGAGATATTGAATCCTCTTTTGGTATTTCTTTTCCATTAGAGTATGGGAAGAATCATCTTGCAGGTTATATCGAATTGAGTTCCCCAAACAACAAGATTAGGACAGAATACTGGATCGAATGGATGTATTGGGAGTTTTTTGACCTCTATGTTCCTTGGGTTGTAGATAAGAGTATTTCTGGTGATACGGTGGTGTATGAACAGAGTCAGGACATATTATCTGGCGAGACTTTAGAAAGTACAGGGCAAAATACTGTTCCAACTCTTCCAGCGACGGAGGATACCCCTCCGACTCTCCATTGCGGTTTTATCGATAAGGGAGCTGGATCGTATGAGTTTTGGACAAATTATTACGATCCAAACCATAAGGCTCCCGATATATCATATGGAGTTAAACTGCATCTTATTGATTCAAGCGGCAATGCTCTCAATTCTTACGATATGGTCGAATCAGAAGACCCTGATTATTCCATTCTTGCCGGAGTAAATTTTACGAAAACTGTGGACTTATCAAGTTACGACGAAGGTTTATGGCACTATTATTTCTCTACAAAAGATAAAGACACTGCTGAGATAGTTACTCAACCTATCAATGACTATTTCGTTGGACCAGACACATCAGAAGGTCCAACTTATCTTATGGGTCATCGTGTTACTAGTGACGATACTAACGACTACTCAAATTTAAATGGTTGGATCACAGACGATTTTAGGTTCTATGTTACTTGGTGGAATACGGTAGACGGAAACGCCCCTGTTGAGATAAATCTCTGTTTAGTTCCATCGCAGATATCAATAGGAACCGGAGTATCAAAAACGGTTGGAATTCAAAAATTCGAAATGTCTGAAGTCGAAAGTTCTCCTGATTATGACGATCCCGTAGAATACTATGTAGACATTAATTTTGATAATCTAAATTACGACGATGATACAATTGGAGCATTTAAATATTATTTTGAGGCTGAGTCAAGTACAGGTGAGATAATATCTACTTTAAGTTCTGATGATGAAGATCCTGATCATCTAACCCATTTTGAGGGTCCTTATGTTAAATCTGTGTCTCAGGACACACTCAACTTTGGGGTAAATTCCTACTGTACATATGGAGAGGGTTCAATTATTTCAAGAGATGTTGAAGTTGTATATATTGTGGAGGTATCAGATTATAGCAATTATGGATTATCGAGCAAACCTGTTATTATTTTTTCTCAGGGGGAGACAACCGAAGAGTTTGATATGCTTCATTATCGTTCTTCAACTGATGGAAAAACTAAAAATTACTACTTCAAAGTCGATTGTAAAACTCTTTCTACTGGTACTTGGCAAGTGGATTTTGAGTTTGAATACGATGAAGATCCTTATTCAATTGATTCTGGTATTTTATTAGTTTCGGACTATATTAAGGAATTTACTATAGAAGACTCAGCTTTTTATGATTATGCCGATATTTTTAGAAATATTGGGTTCTTTGTAACAGGGACATTAACTTTAGGTCTGTTTGTCGCTACAATTATAAGTTCGATGGCTTCTAAGGCACACGCTGATACGATTGCAATAGTAGGGAGTATAATTAGTCTTGTGTCTGTAATATTATCAATAGCATTAACTATTGGCGGTTTAGTTGCAACGGGTAATAAAGGAGGGCTTATAGGATTCGCAATGAGTTTATTAATTAACTTCATCTTGGTTGGACTCATGGAATTAACTTCATTTAGTAAGTTTTACAAGGTTGGTATAAAGCTCGATAAACTTTTAAGTGTTTTTAGACGTAACATCGAAGTTTTCGTGGTATTACAAGCTGTAATCTTAGTTTCAGGCAATTTTCTGCATGCTATTGGACAAACAACGGGATATATTCTACTTAATGGGATTTCGGATATTCTTCTTTTGTTTCCAGTTTTCTTAAGTACCATTGTGTCAAGCGCGGTCGTATCCTTCGCATTATCAGCACAGAGGCATCTTCATCCCGGTTCCAGTGCTCAAAAGGTAATAATCAGGACAATGCGGATCTATTGGATGACGCTTTTTGCTGGTGCTGTAGCAGGTTTCATATTAGCAGATTTCATATAGAATAGAGGTAAAAAGAATGGCTATCAATCAATATACTGATTTTTTTAGTAATAAACAAAAAATCTTAATTTATTTAAGGAAATTTTATCGGAGTAATATTGAAATTTTTTCTCATAACATTCAAGAGGAACTTGGTATCAAGAAGAGTTATACCTCGACTATGTTAATCGAGTTGGAGTCTGAAGGTTTTATCAAAAGAGTACCAATCGATAAGAGAAAGAGAATCTTTTTGACAGAAAACGGTTATAGGATAACGCAATCTAGTTTTCAAGAAATTTTAACTCAAAACGAGATAACAGTCCTACGTAAGGCAAAGCTTCTTGCTTCTATCTCATAAAATTTCTTTTTTTTTTTATAATTTATATTATTTTATTTGGTTGTTTCTCTGCATTATAGAATTTATACCATATCACTGAACATGCTAGTAAGATAATAGAAACACCGCTTAAAAGTATTATATATAAAGGCAGTAAGAGAGGCGTAAACGGAATATAATATAAGTATAAGATAAGCGGGATCGCAGGTAATAAAGTAAAAGGAATAATTACACTTATCGATTTTATGTCTGTTTTCTCAAGTATATTCTTTTTAATATTATCTTTATTCTGTTGGTCCAACTCACAATTCTCAAAAGAATTTGCTTTGCTAAAATCATTAAAAACCGAATCTATTTTACACTCTATAAATTGAGAGCGCTTCAAACCCCTCATATTTAACATTGAGATATGAGATAAGTTAATCTTGATGTTAGAACACACGATTAAATTAAAATTATTAAATTTACAGTTATAAAATTTGAGATTTTTACATTTTTGGAGATTCACTATATTAAAAATACAATTTCTGAATACCACATAATTATTTACTCCTAAGATATTGAAGTCATCAAAGACATGATCTAAAACAACAAAAGGATTCTCATAAGTCCCGTTACCTGTCCAATTATTAGTTGTAATAAATCCAATTAATTGTTTATTTGATTTGATATCAAAATCTTCTTTACGAATGCTTTTGAAATCTGGAAAACCTTGCTTTTTCAAGAAATTGTCTTTGCTTTCAATGGGTGCTTTTAAATTCATTTATTCTTTACTCCAACCTTAAAATTACATAATTTTGTTTAAAATTTTTAATGTCTGTTTATGAAAAAGAGTATTTAACCCTAAATCAGTAATAGTATATTTATTTTGGGATTTTTTTATTAAAGATGATTTTTTCAAATCTTCTAGTATCTGTTTAGAATTTTTAATAGCAGCTTTTTTTAATTCTATGTCCAGTTGAGAAGAATTTAAGATATGTTTTTTGAGAGGAATCTTTTTTTTACTGGTAGTAATATCATAAACGGATGATAAAACGATTAACTTACACTTTCTTTCTTTACATTGTGTTATAAATTTAAATGTATTTCTAATAATATTTAAGATTGGGAGTCCAATAAAGCTAAAATATAGAATTCGTATATCAATTATTAGTGAAAGATTTTCTTTATGTATTAGTATATAATCCATATTCGTCAAAATAATGATTTGAACTAGATATAAAAGCTCGGGAATTATCATTAAACTTAGGTAAAAGATGTCAGAAACATATATAAGTTGTCTTAAAAATATTATTAAGGTTATGATGAAGCCTAATATCAACATCAGAAAAATATGAACTAAATTTAAACTAGAAATTTCTAAACTTGAAATACCGATAAATATCGGTAATAAAATAGAAAACATCACACTTATTACTACAACCAATAATAGATTGAATAGAGCTTTAAGTTTTCTATAATTAATTAGTTAAACACCCCACAAATTGGGCAACTGTCATTTAATTCAAAATCTTTAATCGTTATTGAAAAAGGTATTAAATTCAGGAAATAATGTCCAAATATTTCTATTCTAAATAAATATCGAGTAGTTAAAGTGTCATTAACTGTGTCTAAATAATTTTCCAACGCCCCGGTAATAAAAGCCTCCTTTCCAGCATAAAACTCTTTTTTAGCAATAGTTAATCCAGGGATGGACAATCTTTCCTTCTCGGAAAACACACTTACTTGTATTTGAGAGTTGTTATTTTTTTTGTAAAAAATAAAATCTGCAGATATTTTTATATTAAACTCAGTTAAGTCATAAATCCCTGTGTTGCTTATTGAGTAAGACATGCGAAACTCTGGATTTTCGGTATCGAGTACAAACAAGACATAATCTTCAGGCACCCTTATACTTCCAAGCACATCATATAGCGATGAGGAAACAGTTAGATAAAGCAACGATGTGATAAAACCATATAAAACTGTTCCAAGTATTAAAATGTAACTAATCAGTTTTTTTTTTTCTATTTCTTTAATCTTATTTAAAATATTCATTCTGCAAAGGCGATTTTAATTATGTAGTTATCCTAATCTTAAAATTCATTCAAAGTATTTAAACATTTTCCAATATATATTACGAGACTCAACAGTTTGTAGGTGTACAAACCGAAACTTTAAATATCTCATTATTATTATATAAATTAAATATTAATAGCTCTGGTTTTGAGAATGAGGAAAATTAACTTTGTCTATTTAATTTTGGTTCTCCTGGGTTTGTCTTTATTTTCGTGTGCAATGCGTTATACTCCTGTTGCTGTAGCATGGAGGAATACTCCCCCGGGTAAGGGCGGTTCTAATGCTATAACGCCTGCAGCTTTTGGTTCAGACTATATTAGTGGAGGACACCTTCACTACACTACCCATGATTGGTTAGCGGAAGCAGCTCTTGAAATACTTTATGAAGAAAGGTCCAGTCATGAGTTTGTAAAAGATTTGTTTAATAATGTTGATTCTTTGAAGTATTGGTATTTGGTGGGGTCGGAAATTCCCGATACGAAGTATCAGTATAAAGTTAGTTTGTTTACTGATTGCGGTGTAGTTAGAAATGACATTTTAGGGACAAATCATATGATGCATGACTGGAATGGTAAAGAGTTAGTACGACATGGTGGTTTGCAGAGGGAAATAGATCGTTTGATACCATATATTGACAATAGTTTGAATGGTAGGGATCATAAAGCAATCGCTTATTACTTCGGTGCAATGGTACATCTCATTTCCGATGCCACATATTATCCTCATCTTGATAACTATGTTTCAGATCAGGGATTATTAAATAGGATGCATTTCCTTACAAAATCGGTCGTGCGTACCGGATTGGATTTTTTTAGTATAAACGAAGCTCGTTTATATTTTGACGCTTCAGATATAAATGAACCTCGAGAGGCTGTGTACAGGGCAGGATTGGATACAAGGTGGGGTAATTCCTATTTGATGTCTTTTACTGCCTCTACATACGAAGATGGAACATGGTTATACAATCATAAAGATGAGTTTTGGCCTAGTAATACTCAATTGGTTGAAAGTTGGACAGCTCTTAATAGACCAATGTTCGGCGATGTGGACAGATATTTCGATACATTGGAACACAATTTGAATACTGCTATATATTATTCAGCTGCCGCGATGAACTATTTAATAAACACTGGATATAAAGGTGATGGTTGTGAGGGAACGACTGGAGAAGATGGTCCTATGTCTGATGTCGGGGTGGGTATTCCTGCTGATATCCCGACTGAAACTGGACAGAAACAGATGACGGCATTTTTCGGCATAGCGGGAGTTATGAGTTCTTTATTGGCTCTAGGCATAATATCAATGATTGAAAGGCTTAAGAAAGGTCTTCCTGCGATAATTCCAGGGGTTGGTAGAGTTCCCATTCCTGCTTAAAGTTATTTTTTATTTTTATATATAGATTTGGACTCCTTAAGTTTAAAAATGTTTATTGTTTCTATATTTAATAAGGCATTGCTTGAAGGTGGTTTTTTAGCTGAAGGAAGAGCTTATGAAACAATCGAAAGATAAGTTAATTCTCAATGATATTGAGTGTGCTTTTGGTGGGGAATTGCAGGAGTTAAATGAAATTAAGAGTTTCCAAAATATAAGTGAACAAAATTTTGGCTTTATTTTCGAAAATGACTGTGTTTCTTCTTTAATTATTAGTACACTACATGGTGCTTTGAGTAAGCCTTTACTTGAATTACCTAAAAGTATTGGAGGATTAGAGCATTTGAAGGATTTAAGACTTATTGATTGTCGAGAATTAACCTCAATACCAAGAAGTATTGGTAACCTAAAGAATTTGAACATGTTGGACTGTACAGGTTGTAGATCCTTGAATACTTTACCAGTTGAGTTAGGTTTCTTAAAAAATCTGGAGCACTTGAATCTTACAGATTGCTTCTCCATTAAAGATTTACCTTCTACATTGGTGAATCTAAAGAATTTAAAAAGTTTAACACTACGAAATTGCCAAACTTTAACTTCACTACCTCCACATTTAGGAGATTTAACATCTCTACAAGTATTGGATTTAGAAAATTGTCGATCTTTAAAAAAACTACCTGAAAGTATAATAGATTTACCGAACCTTAGAATTTTATGTTTAAAGTCATGTAATTTACTCGAAGGTTTACCAAAAGACATTGGAAACTTGCAAACACTTAATGGTTTAAATTTTAACGGATGTAGTCGTATAACCTCAATACCAGAAAGTATTTCTAAACTATTTTTAATTACATGTCTTGATTTAAGTTACTGTTATTCCTTAGTTGAGCTACCAGACAGTATTGGAACAATGATAAACCTTAATACTATCACTTTAAAAGGTTGCCGAGAGCTGGTTTCTCTTCCGAGTAGTATAGGAAATTTAAAAAATCTTAGAAGACTTGATCTATATGCTTGCAAGAATTTGGAAAAGCTCCCTGATTCAATTAAAAAATTAATAAATCTCGTAAACTTAGATATATCATACTGTGTAATGCTATCTGATTTTAATTCAAATTCGAATCTAACAATTATTAAATCACAGATAGGTAGTATGGAGAATCCAGTGGTAGATAATATTTACAATATTAAACCAAATCCTCATTTTCCAGATCATGAGCTTTCTCCTTATAGTATTAAAGATTATCAAGAGAAAATTCAATCTGATTATGTTAATCCATGGGATACATCTGATAAGATTGATCATTACTTGAATCAAGGAGTAGTTCTGCAAGACGCCAGGATAATAGCTCAGTTTAGCATTCTATTAAAGAGAGACTTGATCCAGACTGAAATCTACACTAACCTTGACGAGAATCAAGATGATATGCACTGGATGTTTCATTACAAGATTAATAGAGACCGCCGTGTAATCGAACTTCATATTCACCATACAGACACAACTTATTTAACGCTGTTTCCAAAACTTTTATGCTCACTTGACCAACTTGAAGTAATTAGGTTTCCCAACAACTACATTGAAAAAATTCCTGAATGCGTTGCTAACTTAAAAGCCTTAAGGGCTTTCGATGTTAGTAATTTTTACAGGCCAAGTCCCATTATCTCGGAATCGGTTCGTCCTTTTTTAGAATCTTTGGAGAAATATAATGAATTTTATAATTTTTAAATCTAAGTCCAAAGAACTATTATACAAATTCTAAAGGATCGTCCGGAATCTCAGAATTATCTGTATAAATCTCGGCTTTAAGGGGTTTTAAAAAAGTAATATGTCATCTTAAATATCTATATAGAATATATAGGTAAGATTTTTGTTTTTTGTATTGCTTTTATTAAGTATAAGTAAAGTGTTTTTAATGTAGTTTGTTAGTATTATATTATATATAGATGAAAAATGAGTAGAAAAACTTATGTCTTTCAATATTGAAGCTAGAAAAGTGCAACAAACAGGAGGATCTTCATATATTATTAGTTTACCAAAAGAATGGATAACGAAACATGGTATCAAAGCTAAAGATACTATTGGAGTACTCTCACAACCCGATGGCAATTTATTAATTACTCCATACATGAGTTCAGAAAAACAGATTATAGAGAAGAAGTTTGATGTTGACGAAATTAAGGATTCTGATTTTTTATTCAGACTGTTAATAGGAGCTTATATCATGGGGTACAATATAATAGAAGTGACTTCTAGTCGAAAATTTATCTCAGATATTAAGCATACTGTTAGAGCGTTTCGAGATATCACTATAGGTACAGAAATCGAAGAGGAATCAGAAAATACCATTAAAATAAAAGATTTAGTAGACCCCACAGAAATGCCTTTTGAAAAAACAATAAGAAGAATGTATATTATTGCTAATAGTATGCATGAAGATGCATTGAAAGCCCTTGAGACGGGAGATAAAATGCTTGCGGAAAAAGTAATAGAGATTGACGATGAAATAGACAGATTAAATTGGTTAGTTGAGCGCCAGGCTCACATAGTGTTGCGAGATATTATTTTATGTCAAAAGTTAGGTATTACTTTAGAAGATGCTAGTAATTTTAAATTTATTAGCAGGTTTTTAGAACGAATAGGCGATCACGCTGTTAAAATCGCTAAAAATGTAATCTTGATAGATTATCAAAAAATAGATAAGAAATTATACGAAAACATTATGAAAGCTAGCGAAATTTCTCTTGAATTACTCAACAAGAGCTTAGATGCGTGGCTACAAAAAGACTTAAATTTAGCAAACGAAAATATTGAATCCATAAAAAAATTAACAGATGCTTGTAATGCCATTAAAATTAACCCAAATTCGGAATATCTCGTGGAAATAGGATTTATTATTGAGAGCATAAGGAGAACGGGTGAATATTCGTCAGATATTTCAGAAATAATTATAAATAATCTGATTTAAGGGGAATCAATTTTCGAGATTGAAACTTTTTTTAGTGCTAATTAGGGTCGTAGTAGCATCGATCCATTCTTTTAAATCATTATCAGTCCGACAGAAAGATACAATTTTATCTAAATCTTCAAGATTATTAAATGCACATTCGATAATTAAATCCCATCCCCCGTATGTAGGTGATGCGTAAGTTATATTCCAATCTTGTTGTTCTTCCGGTCTTAAGTCCTTCAATTTCTCTACGATCTTCCACTGTGTTCCGATGATTTTCAAGCGAACTAAAATGTAACCCCGATAGTAAATTTACTCGACACCCGAAATTTTTTGTTATTTCTCACTTTTTAACAGTTATCTAAAGCAAAATTTATTTACTATTTATTTTTTTTCATGGTTTTTATTAATGGTGAAATTAAATTTTTACCGGTAATTTTTGAGGAAAGCCTTTTATAGTAGTGTGTAACAATAATATCATATCTATTGTTTTTACTAGAAACTAAAATAAAAAGTGAAAAATATTGAACGAAGATATGAAGAAATTTTTTATCTATATATTAATCTTTGCTGGAGTTACATTTGTAGTTGGGTTAATCCTATACCTCGCTGGGCTAAATATCTGGTTTAATGAATTCTTTTACGACAATAGCATTATGTATGCTCTTTTTTCGTTAATAACTGAACTAGGGGATACAAGGGTATATATTTTTCTAATTGTAATAGTATGGTATGTTTATGATAAGCAGGTTGCTAAAAATCTAGCCTATTCGGTATTAGGTTCATATTATATAAATTCAATTATAAAAGACATTTTTCAAGATCCAAGACCATATACTAATATTCGAGATAGTGAACCTGTTGCCGACGGATATGGATTCCCTTCAGGTCACTCTCAACAAGGAGTTGCAGCTTATGGATTTTTAGCCTATGAAGCACACATAAAGAATAGCAAAATATTCTTTTGGATATTTACCATTTTAATATACATCATAGCAGCTTCGAGAATAATAATCGGAGTACATGATATACAAGATGTTTGGGGCGGATTAACCTTTGGATTTATATGGTTAATTCTGGTAATTCTCTTAGAACCAAAGTTATCTGAAACACTCTCATCGATGTCGATTGTAATTAAACTTATATTGTCAATCGCAATACCAATTATATTATTCTTAATCGGAATTTATGCATTTCCAGCTCCATTAGGTGATTATGGATTAGTGAGTGGTGCGATGATGGGATTAGGCTTAGGATATACTCTTGAGAAGGAAAAAATAAAGTATGATCCTAGAGAGTTAAGTACTAATCAAAGAATCTTAAATTTGGTTATTGGAATAGTGATTACCTTAGTCCTATACTTAGTTCTTAGTACTGTATTTCCAGAATCCCCAATTATGGATTTATTGCAATACCTACTACTTTCATTTATACTCGTCACATTAGTACCCTGGATTTTTACAAAAATTAATCGAAAATAAAAATTTAATTTCCTTTTTTTTATTTCCTACTTTCTTACCAATAAACTTCTTTCAGTATTTGATGATATTCGTTAAGTGATTTAATTTCTAGCTTTTTTTCTCTTGTAATTTTGATCGCATCTATAACTGCTTTAGCTAATTGTAAATTAATTATCACAGGAATGTTATAATCTACTGCCATGCGTCTAATTTTATATTCGTCTTCCATTATTGTTTTAAATTTCTCTTCTACTGTCGTTGGTAATGGGATGTTAATTACCATGTCGATACGTCCATCCTGTAAACATTGCATAATATTAGGCTCTAACCCATATTCGTGAACTTTATAAAGTTTCACAGCGTTTATATTATTCCTTGTCAAAGCATTTTTAGTATCTTCTGTTGCAAAAATAGTAAATCCTAGTTTACTAATCTCTTTCGCCAAGGGGATTACTTCATTTTTCAATTTTTCTCCGCCTACAGAAATTAATATATTTCCTCCCTCTATTGGAACATTCATATCAGCAGCTTCTAACGACTTCATAAGGGCATCAGGAAAGGTTTCACCTATGCATGCTACTTCTCCTGTAGAGCTCATTTCTACACCAAGAACGGGATCTGCTTTATCAAGTCTCATAAAAGAAAACATAGGTGCTTTAATAGAAACATAGTTTCCTAGAGGAAGATTCATTAACCTTTTTGGAATTTTACCCCCCATAATAACTTCAGCCGCAAGTCTCATCAAATTAATGCCACGAGTTTTGGAAACATAGGGCATACTTCGACTTGAGCGTAGGTTGCATTCGATTACAAAAACTTCGCTATTTTTGACAAGATATTGAACATTAAATGGTCCTTGAATTTTCAATGCTAGGGCGATTTTTTTTGTATAGTCTTCAATTTTTAATATAACTTCGCTAGAAACTGTTTGAGGCGGTATAGCCATTGTTGCATCTCCACTATGAATACCCGCATTCTCAATATGTTCGACAATAGCTCCGATAAACACTTTTTCACCATCGCATACGCCATCACACTCAATTTCTCTTGCGTTAGTAAAAAATTTAGTTATAACTACTGGATATTCACTTGAGATAGATGCGGCGAGATCAAGCGTATCTTTTAGAGTTTTTACATCGTACGAAACTCTCATAGCAGCACCGCTTAATACATATGATGGTCTTACGAGTACGGGATACCCAACTTTCTTCGCAAATTCTACTGCTTCTTCTTTAGTTGTTAAAGCATTCCATTCAGGTTGTTTAATATTCAATTGATCCAATAAAGTGCTGAATTTGCTTCTATTTTCCGCCATATCTATGCGCGTTCCGTGAGTACCAAGAATTTTTATACTTGCTTTTCTAAAAAAATCCGAATACTTAGAAAATTTAGCGGCCAAATTATTTGCTATTTGCCCTCCTGCAGAGACTACTATACCATCTGCTTTTTCAAGCTCACAAATGTCCAACACTCTTTCTCCAGATAATTCTTCGAAGTAGAGTTTATCTGATATATCATAATCAGTTGATACTGTTTCTGGATTATAGTTAATCATTATCGCTTGGTCGATTCCAAGTTTTTTCAAGCCCCACAAACAATTAACTGATCCCCAATCAAACTCCACTGAAGCACCAATACGATAAGTTCCTGAGCCTAATACAATAATTTTCTTAAGGTTGGATCTATTTTCGCTTTCAAAGTCAATGTCGTGTTCAGAAGCACTGTAAGTCAGATAAAGATAATTTGTTACAGCTGGCCATTCCGCTGCTAATGTATCGATTCTTTTAACATAAGGCTGAATGTTTAATCTTCTTCTCATTTGTCGAATAAAAATCGAATCCACGCCCATTATCTTAGCAATTTGCCCGTCAGAAAAACCAAATCTTTTAGCTCGCTGTAGCCAGTATTTTTTCTCATTATCGTCTGATTCAAGCAATTTAATATCTTGAATTTGGCGGTTAAGGTCTACAATATTTTTTAATTTATACAAGAACCATTTATCTACTCTCGATAAACGATATATTTCATCTATTGAAATTCCTCTTTTGATTGCCTCAGCAATTCTAAAGAGTCTTAAGTCAGTAGGATTTCTTAAAGCATATTTTAATTCGTTAGCATCTTCAATATATGCTAAATCATTTGCTACTAATCCTTTCATACCTATATCCAGCATTCTTATCGCTTTTTGTAGAACCTCTTCAAAAGTTCTCCCAATTGCCATTACCTCTCCAACAGATTTCATTTGACTTCCAATGCGACGATCAACTTTTTGAAATTTAGTTAAATCCCATCGAGGTATTTTCAGAACTAAATAATCAAGTGCGGGTTCAAAACATGCAGTAGTTATCCCCGTTATCTTGTTTTTCAACTCAGGTAAAGTATATCCAATTGCTAATTTAGCAGCAATGTATGCCAAGGGGTACCCGGTAGCCTTTGAAGCTAATGCGGATGATCTTGAAAGTCGAGCGTTAACTTCTATAACTCGGAATTCTTTTGAAAACGGATTTAACGCATACTGAATGTTGCATTCACCAATGATTCCGAGCCCCCTGATAACTCGAATTGAAGCAGACCGTAACATATGATATTCTTCGTTAGTTAATGTTTGGCTAGGTGCTACAACTATACTTTCGCCTGTATGAATTCCAACGGGGTCAAAATTTTCCATGTTGCAATTTATGAAGCAATTATCGGCGGAATCTCTTACAACCTCGTATTCAACTTCTTTCCAACCCCACACGGATTCTTCGATTAAAATTTGATTAATTCTTGACTGTGCTAAGCCTTTCCTTGCCATCCGTTCGAAATCTTTCATATTATCGATGATACCAGAACCCCTACCACCTAAAGTGTAAGCTACTCTAAGCATCAAAGGAAAACCAAACTCTTGAGCTACATTGATAGCATCCTTATAGGATGTAACAGCTTTACTTTGGCATACTTTAGCATTTGCTTTATTCATGGCTTTTACGAACAAATCTCGATCTTCCGTGGCTTCTATTGCCTCTATTGGAGTTCCAAGAACTTTAATATTATATTTCTCTAATATACCAAGTTCTTTTAACTCAACTCCTACATTTAAAGCAGTTTGACCTCCAAACGCGAGTAGAATACCGTCTGGCTTCTCTTTTTTTATGATTTCCTCAACATATTTAACGTTAACCGGAAGTAAGTAAACTTGATCTGACAATTCAGGATCAGTCTGGATAGTGGCAATATTGGGATTGATTAGGATCGTTTTAATACCTTCCTCTTTGAGGGCTTTTAATACCTGACTTCCAGAATAATCAAATTCTCCAGCTTGACCAATTCGAATTCCTCCAGAACCTAATACTAATGCTTTTTTAATATTTTTATCAACAGGCATAATATCATAGCTCCATAAACTCGATGAATTTATCAAACAAATAGAGAGAGTCTAAAGGCCCTGGAGAGGCTTCAGGGTGAAATTGAACTGCAAAAATTGGCTTAGTATCGTGAATTAATCCCTCATTAGAATTATCATCGATATTAGTGAGAAATTCGCTAAATCCCCCTTGTTCAAAATCTTTTACGCAGAAGCCATGGTTTTGAGAAGTGATATAACACTGTTTACTTTTAGGATTTATCACTGTTTTGTTTCCACCTCTATGACCATATTTCAATTTATACGAGGAACCTCCAGCGCCTAAAGCAATTATCTGATTTCCTAAGCATATACCCATAGTAGGTATGCTATTATTAATTAATTCGCGAGCTACGCTAATCACACCCTTGTATCTAGCAGGATCTCCGGGGCCATTGGAGATAAATACGCCATTAGGTTTAAACTTCATAATCTCTTCATACGAAAAGGTAAAAGGAACAGAAATCACTTCTATATTTCTCTGCACCAAATTTCTCAAAATGTTATTTTTTACTCCTAAATCAACAACAACTACTTTACCTCGTGGTTTTGAAGGGATAAAAATCTTAACTTCTTTTGTAGACACCTCACTAACCAAGTTTCTAAGGTTGGGATCCTCCACATTCTTGACTTCAGCTCTTAAATCTTCAATATTAGGAGATTCTTCTGGATTAAAAACTGCGAGTAAGCCTAATTGAACACCTTCTTCTCTCAAAACCTTTGTAATAGCTCTTGTATCTATCCACTCGATCCCGGGAATATTTTCTTCCAATAAAAATTCGTTTAAGGTTTTTACGCTTTCGTAGTGGCTGGGATTTTTGCAACATTCATTTACCACAAATCCACTCACTTTTATCGAATCAGATTCAAAATATTTATGAATTCCGTATGCATCCTTTTCCCAAGCAGGAACTCCGTAATTTCCAACTAAAGGATGAGTCATAACTACTATTTGTCCCTTATAGGAAGGATCAGTGAGAGTTTCATTATATCCCGCACCGGTGATTGTTGTGAATACTATTTCTCCATATACTTTTTTAGTCGCTCCAAATCCAATCCCTTCAAAATAACGGCCATCTTTTAGCATTAAAATAGCTGGTCTTTCTTTCTTGTATAGCATCGACAAAAATGTATTTATCTTCGTTTATATTCTTAACATATAGATAACAAATAACTTTTTTTAAGCTTATTTATTAACTGGATAAATTTGAAACAATTCACAGGCTATAAAAATTCTTAAGGAATATTCGTTTCTTTTATTTAATTTACATGTTTGAAATGATGGACATTAATGGGAAGGTTACTATCTAATAATCGAAGAGAAATAGCTTCAAAACGCTTGAAATTTCTCTTTTATGAAGTTGTTCCGATATTCTTAATAATATTTGTATTTTTAATCTTAGAGTGGATGCTATTACCATTTATAGTGAATCAGAGTTCCGTGTTGTTTGGAATGCTCTTTTACCTCATTAGGGCTTTAATGATCTTTTTAGTTATAATATTATTTTTATTTGTAGCTAATAGATTTAAGACAAAAAATTCACAGTCTACTAAAAAAGAATTTGCGCCTCATACGGGTTATTTAAAACTATTTAAAATGACGAGAAAAAATTACATCTATCAACTACTTTATAGTCTCTTATTGTTCTTCCTAATATTAATCCCTCTTGAATTCGTATTTCTAATTGGTTTACCTGAGACAATGCTCTTCCGTGCTTTTTCATTAGCTTTTGAAAACAATGATAATTTTACACTTTTTTTATTTTTATCAATAGGGATTCAATTAAGTATATCATTTTCAGAAGAAACTGTTTTCAGAGGTTTAATAGCAAAAAGAGGAAGTGAACATTTTAACAAGGTATCAGCAGCAATGATATCAACTCTCTATTTTTCTTTCGTAGAGGTTTTTTTAAATCCCCTTTTTTTTACAGTCAGTCCCTATTTTAGTGCCCTTTGGTTCATTAAATCGTTTATAATAGGTTTTATATTCTCTTTGACATTAATAAGAAGAAAATGGTTACTCCCCCTAATCATTGCAAAAACTTTTAATTCTATTCTCTCGAGCGTAATAGTTTGGGATTTTTTAAGAGGTGGTAATTTGGTTCTGCCCTTGATGATTATCTACAGCTCTTTACTAGTAATTAGCTTAATTTTCCTTATATTACAATTTTCTAGAGTTAAAGAGAGTTTACAAATTGGAATAAATATGATAAAATCTTATTTAAGAAATGATATTAAGTTAGAAGAATCATCAGGAGACAGGATATTTCGCATTCTTTTTGATATCTTTTTAGCGTTATTATTGCTCCTTTTTGGGATGATGATTACCGTTTAGATAAAAAGTGTGATAAAATTGTACAAGAAACCTTTAACAAAATTTAAATCCTATAAATCTGACGCCGCCCCTTTTTTCTTTTATATTGATATTTATCCTTTTGATACTTCCCTCTATATAAATCCGTATACTGCTTCTCTTATAAAAACAATCGAAAAAAATTCAATTGTACCAATTCCAATGCGAGTCGATCGCGTATTTAATGGTGAAAGCTCAATAATTATTCGTCCTAAGGAAGTGGTTTCCTTTCAGATTTCAGAAGAACAACTTGCTGTTATTAACCCTTATCACTTTCTTCATAGAGGAATAAAAAATTTAGTTTACTTCTCTGAAATACGTTCTTCAGAACAATTGTTTAAATCTTTATCAAGTAAAAATGTGATATCGTGGTGGGAAGCAACGAGATTCCTTTATGGCAATCTTTATAGCCTCGAAGAAGATTTCTCTGCGTTCTTAAAAGCATACTTGCATACAATGGTTAAAAGTTATGTTCAAGAGGATGATCTTGTGAATGCTGCAATCCAATACTGTCAATTATTAGAAGATATCTGTAAAAAAAGGTTGGAACAAAATAGAATTCTAATAGAACTGAACGGTGAGCAATCTTCTGTTGAGATGTACAAAAAGAAAGACCGTACATTTTATAAAAAATTCAAAAAAGTGACAGAGACCCAATACCATCCAGAATTAGTTGATATTGAAATATTTGATTATTCCGGTTATAAATGGCCTAAAGATACCACTACTAAGAATGGAATAGAGAGAAAAGAAAAAAAATACATCCCTTTACTGTTTTATGACGATTTGCAAGAATGCATGCTATTGAATTTGAAATACTTAGAAGAAAATGAAAAGTCAATTTTAAATCCCTCAACCTTGATTGAAGAAAATATTATAACCATAATCGACTTGAGAAATTATGATGATGATTTCAAGAATAAAAATATATGGTGGAATGAATTTAACAACATTAATCCCGATTTATTCTTGAATGAGATGTTCCAATCTTCAAAAAAAAATGATACATTATAACTCGATATTATGGTAACCACCAAAGAACTCACAGATGAACTCATTGCTTATTGCGACAAAATCGGCATAGACATTGTTGGGTTTACTGATGTAACTAATTTCGGTAAATTTAATAAAGAAAACAGACCAGATTCATATCTAAGTAATTCTAAAACTGTAATTGTAATTGGGTTTCACTTATATGATATTATTTTAGACGCTTGGAATAAAGACGAAGATAAAGGAAAAAGTTCTCATTTTGCTGATTTAATTTTACTAGATCAATGCCATCGAATAAAGAATTTTTTAGCCAAAAAAAGTTTCAAATCTAAAATTATCCCTTATAAGCCAGGACTATATTTAAAAGATGCTGCTGCTCTAGCAGGAATTGGTCCTATTGGAAAAAATAATCTCCTTATCACAAAAACTTTTGGTTCTCAAGTAAGATTAAGGTCGTTGGTAACTGACGCAGAATTATCTTATGGTGTACCTATTCAGGAGAGCGAATACTGTAAAGATTGTAATATTTGCGTTAATTCTTGTCCAGCTGGGGCTTTAGAAGGAGGAAAGTATAATAAAGATTTATGCTGTAATTATTGTTTAAAGAATTTAAAACCCTTATCTAAAAATACCGTGATTTGGTGTAATATTTGCATTGAGTCATGTCCAATAGGTAAAAAATAAAAAATGAAAAAAGAGTTTACAAATATTAGAACTATTTTTAAAAAGTATAAGCTATAGATCTAATTATATAATAAATAGGAAAGTATCAGAAAAATGACGTTAAAAACTCCAGAAGAATATTTGAAAAGCATCCAACGACCAGTTAATCTGTATATGTTCGGTGAAAAGGTAGAAGAGTTCTGGAATCATCCAATCATTAAACCCTCGATAAACACCGTTATGAAAATTTATGAATTAGCCCAAATGGACGAGTTTAAGGATTTGATGACAACAAAATCTCATTTAACTGGTGAAATTATAAATAGATTTACCCATATCCATCAATCAACAGAAGATTTAATAAAAAAAGTTCAGATGCAGCGGATGTTAGGCCAGCATACAGCCTGTTGTTTCCAAAGATGCGTGGGTTTTGACGCAGCGAATTCTTTATATAGCGTTACTTATGAAATGGATAAAAAGCATAGTACTGATTACCACGCACGATTTAAGAAGTATTGGACAGAAGTTCAAAGGGAAGATCTCATGGTCGATGGGGCTATGACAGATACAAAAGGAGATAGAAGTAAAAGACCAAAGGATCAACTAAATCCCGATGCATATCTACACGTGGTTGAAACTAGAGATGATGGAATAGTCGTTCGAGGGGCTAAAGTGCATCAGACAGGATACTTAAACTCTCACCGGGCGATAATTATGCCTACGCTCGCTTTGAGACCTGGAGAAGAAGAATACGCGGTAAGCTTTGGAATTGATACTAACGAGAAGGGTATAACTATGATCTATGGTAGACAGTCGTGCGATACACGGAAAATTGAGCCTGATGAATTAGATATTGGTAACTTCAAATTTGGTGGTCAAGAAATATTCGTGGTGTTTGAGAATGTGTTCGTACCAAATGAAAATATCTTTATGAATGGTGAAATTGATTTCTCTGGTGAATTGGTTAACCGATTTGGCGGTTATCATAGACAATCCTATGGAGGATGTAAAGCGGGAGTAGGAGATGTATTGATTGGAGCAACAGCTTTAATCTCTGAGTACAATGGAACTGATAAAGCCTCACATGTAAGAGATAAAATAGTGGAGATGAATCATCT
The DNA here is from genome assembly GCA_016839745.1 of Promethearchaeota archaeon. Classification (GTDB taxonomy): domain Archaea; phylum Asgardarchaeota; class Lokiarchaeia; order Sigyniarchaeales; family SOKP01; genus SOKP01. The sequence goes on along the minus strand of JAEOTS010000004.1, from coordinate 18,194 downwards.
CAACGAAACGCTCTATAGTTGTGGTGTGGCTTGTAGTTCGTTAGGTTTTAAGAGAGAAGCGGGAAATTACGAAATGGACATGTTGTTAGCAAATGTATGTAAACAGAATGTCACGCGCTTTCCTTACGAGATCGGGAGATTAGCTGAAGATATCGCTGGAGGAATGATCTGTACTATGCCCTCTGAGTCAGATCTCAAGTCAAAGGAAATCGGACCTTTAATCGAGAAATATTTGACAACATGTGAAGGAATATGCGTTGAAGACAGATATAAAGTACTTCGTTTTATTGAGAATTTAACGATGGGTGTTGCTTCTGTGAGCTACAGAACAGAATCGATGCATGGGGCGGGTTCACCTCAGGCGCAAAGAATTATGATCTCTCGTCAAGTAGATCTAGATAAAAAAAAGAATCTCGTAAAAAAAATTCTTGAAATCGATTCAGAATAACACTATCCCCCTTTTTTTTGGATTACTTTTAAAATATTAAATCAAAACCTAATTGGCAATAATTCTACTTACTGTTTTTGTTGTTATCTTATAATTCTGAAGAATAAGTTTTAAAATCGCGACTACATATAAAAAAAATATTTAAATCAAGTATAAAAGGTGATTATTATCGAGTCAAAAAATATTTTTGAAAATCAGACTTTCAATTTAAACGCACCTTCAAAAGATCCTATCTATATCTCAGAGAAATTTAAAGTAATGCGAATTTCTTTAAAAAAAGGTTTGGAAATCGAACCTCATCACGGATCGCATCCAGTTGTTTTTTTAGTATTAAAAGGAAGGGGCGTTTTTCCTACTGATTCTGGAGAGGTAGAACTAACTGAGAACGAATACATCACTTATAGCGATACCGAATCAAGGGGTATGAAAAGTTTGGAAGATTTGATTGTGTTAGCTATTCGCGACTAATTTCCTTTTCTTTTATTTTTAAACAACACGCACGCGTTTATAAAATTGTAATAAACCTTTGAGGGAGCGTAGGGCCTAGATTTGAACTCTGGATGAAACTGCGTTCCAATCATCCAATGATCTTCTCTATCTAACTCGATGCTATTGATTATTTCGCCAGTTTCGTCTCTACTTGATATAACAAGCCCAATTTCTTTTGCTTTTTCGTCTATAAATCGCTCTTGAATATGGTACCTGTGCCTAAATCTCTCGAAAATTTCTTTTTGTTTATATGCTTCGTAAAGTTTTGTATTTTCATTTACAATAATTTTCTGAGCACCTAAACGCATGGTTCCACCTTTTTCAGTAACATCTTCTTGGCTTTTCAAGAGATCCACTACTGGGAAAGGAGTCTCAGGATTAATTTCTGAAGAATTTGCATCCTTTAATCCCAAGTACTTTCTACAAAAGGCTGCAAAGAATAGTTGTGCTCCAAAACAGATGCCAAGAAATGGAACCTTATTTTCCATTGCGTACTCAGCAGATTTTATCATACCTTCTACTGCCCGCCCTCCAAATCCGGGAGTTAATAATATTCCGTCGCAGTCTTTCAATTCTTCTTTAATATTAGTCTCTTCGGTTATATTTATCATTTTCAATTCAGTTTTATAACCTTGGTGAGCCGCAGCGTGCTCTAAGGCGTCATTAATCGAAATATATGAATCTGAAATGTTGAAATATTTTCCGGGCATTGCTATTTTTACTATTTTATTTGCTCTCTTATACATTTCAACCATTTTCAGCCATTCTGAATAGTTATTAACTTCACTATAAGACACCAGCTTAGCTTTCAGATCTATTAATTCGCATAGAAAATCGCCTAATCCCTGTTCCTCAAATAATAGAGGTAGTTCATACACAATATCTAAATCCGGATTTGAAATTACTGCGACTTCAGGAACATTCGAATAAAGCGATATTTTTGATCTAATATCATCTGTAAGAGGTTTTTCACTTCTTCCTATTATTATGTCGGGTTGTAATCCCATGCTCTGGAGCGTTTTAACAGAGTGCTGAGTAGGTTTGGACTTTTGTTGACCAACTGCGCGGGAATAGGGAACAAGTGTAACGTGCACCAGGGCTGTGCGGTTAGGATATTCCAATTTAATTTGACGAAAAGCTTCTAGAAAAATACTAGATTCTAAGTCGCCTACAGTTCCTCCACATTCGATTAAAAGCACATCTAATTTCTCATTTCTGGAGATTTCCATTAATCGTTCTTTTATAATATTAGTTACGTGAGGAATTAATTGCACAGTTTTACCTAAGAATTTACCCTTTCTCTCACTTAAAATTGTTGAGAGATAAATTTGACCAGAAGTGATATTATGGGAAGGGTGCATCTCAATACCAAGAAACCTTGAATATGTTCCAAAATCTTGATCAATTTCTGAGATTCTATACGATCTTTCGTCTGATCCATGAACAGGTGTAAAGTCCCATACATCTTCGGTTATAAAACATTCTCCATGTTCTATTGGATTAAGCGTTCCAGGATCGACATTGAGGTATGGATCAATTTTAACTACAGAAATATTAAATCCCCGAAATTGAAGTATTTTTCCTAAACTTGCTGTAGCTACACCTTTTCCTACAGCTGACATTACACCCCCCGTAATGAATATAAATCGAGTATTACCATTACTTAAATCTGACATTTTTATATTACCATTCTCCGATAGTATCAAAAATAATTATAATTTCTTTATAAAAATATTAATTATCAAACACAGCTAATAAGAATTTCGAGATAATCTTAAAACTAGTTATTGCGGGAAAAAAATTAGGTTATAAATAGACTTTTAGATGAAAAAGTTGGATCAGATGTTATATTAAGACCTAATCGTCTTAAACCAGCTTCATCTCCTGGAGTGGGTATATGAGTCGAATGCATTTCACATCCTCTTAGTTCCTTAAGTTTATCTATGGCTACCTTAGCAGAGTGGTTGAAATCAGCGCTGATACTTAAAGCAATCAGAGTTTCTTCGAGATTAAGACTTAATCGTTTGTTATTGAAAATTTCTGATTTTAAATAACTAATGGACTCTAGGATGTTAGGTGATAAAAGGTGTATATTATCAGGAATACCTGCCAATTCTTTAATTGTATTTAAGATCAAACTAGAAGCCGCATGCATCAACGATGAATTACTACCAGTTATAATCTTTCCATTAGCCAATTGTAATGCTGCTCCAGCAAATACACCTTCGTTTCCTTTCCCTTTTTTTTTGGCAGATTTAGAAGCTTTTCGAGCCTCTATTACGACTTTTCGGTCAAGAACAGTGAGATTCAGTTCTTTCATCAACAATTCAGCTCTTTGTACAGTCTTCTTATCTGACGCACCCATCGCATATTCACAACTATATCGCAAATATCTTCTAATCAGTTCCTGTTTAGCAGCTTGTTGTACCAGATCGTCGTTTAATATTGCATAACCTGCTCTATTTACGCCCATATCCGTAGGAGATTTATAGACTAATCTACTATCCATAATTCTTTGCATTATTTTCTTAACCACGGGAAATATCTCTACATCTCTGTTATAATTAACTGCCATTACACCATAAGCTTCAAGATGAAAGGGATCCACTAGATTAAAATCAATAAGGTCAGCAGTCGCAGATTCATAAGCCATATTTACAGGGTGCTTCAATGGTAAATTCCAAATTGGAAAGGTTTCAAATTTAGCATAGCCCGCATCGATCCCCTTTATGTGTTCATGATATATTTGGGAAAGACATGTTGCCAGTTTTCCACTACCAGGACCGGGTGCAGTAACTATTATTATCGGTTTTGAAGTTTCGATGTAAGGATTAGCACCGTATCCTTCTTCGCTTATGATTAAATCAATATTAGTTGGATATCCCCTAATCAACCCGTGTGTATAAACTTTAATATCACGTCGTTCTAGTTTATTCATGAATTGTTTTACTATTTGTTGTCCGTTGTAACGTGTAATTACCACCCCGCTTACATTAATTTCTCCATCTCGAAGATCATCGATTAATTTTAATGCATTTACATCATAGGTTATCCCAAAATCTGCCCGAATCTTCCTTCTTTCTATATCTCCAGAGTAAATGCAAATAATTACTTCTATTTTATCCTTAAGCACCTTTAGAAGCTTCATTTTCACATTTGGATCGAATCCCGGGAGAACCCGTGAAGCGTGATAATCGAACACAAGCTTTCCGCCAAATTCGAGATATAATTTATTCCCAAATTGAGCTGCTCGATCAAGAATGCTCTTAGATTGTTCTTTTATATATTTTTCATTATCAAATCCGATTTTTTGATCAACCATTTTAATTAAACTCTGTCTTAACTTGTATCGATTTTAATTTTGTTCATTTTCCTTTAAAAATTGGATCTTTTTTAGTAGTTAAGGATTTCAGCGATTCCCTAAAATCGTGTGTGGTCAAGAGTTTTCTAAGACCTTTGTTTTCAAGATCTAGAGTGTTTAATAAAATCTCTGTAAAGTAGTTATGTATAGTTTTTTTCATCAATTTTATTGATAGAGAAGGTCCTTTAGGAGGAATTAGTTTTAAGGCTTGTTCTCTTGTAAAGGGTATTAATTTTTCGAGGGGTAAAACTTGATTTACTAATCCAAGAGCATATGCTTCTTGAGCAGTTATCTTCTTACCAAAATAAAGCAATTCTTTTGCTTTCTGAAACCCAAGATAAAAAGGAAGTAAAAAATGAGAACTGAACTCCGCTATAACTGCCCGTCTAATAAAGTAAAATCCTATCCACGCGTCATCAGCCATATAAATTAAATCCGCTCCTGCTAAAGGCATGGTAAACCCAGCACCTACCGCTAATCCGTTTATAGCAGCTATAACTGGTTTAGAAAACGACCAAAATTTCATACAGAGTCTTTTCACCGCAATATCAGTTAAATCAATCTCTTCCAATATTTCTGGAGGGAGCTGAGGATAAAGATTCATGTTAAAATATCCACCCGATGAAAACGCATTTGCTTCCTCGCATCCTGTAATAATTAGAACTCGAGCATTTTTGTCTGCTTCCATATCAGCTAACACAGTTTCTATCTCCAAGAAGGTTAGAAAAGACAACGCATTTTTCCTTTTGGGTTGATTAATAGTTATGGTACAGATTCCGTTATCTTCCTTCTCATAAATAATATCTTGAATGTCTTCAATATTCATGATTAAAACTCAAATACTTTAATTTTAATATATATAGAGTTTGATTTGCTTACTTATAATTGTTTTCTACTAATAAAATAATAAAAAAAATTGAGATAATTTAAAAAAATATTCATTAAAGCAGTTTAAATAACTGTCTTAGAGTTAAACTCATAATATATTGCTGTACTTGCCTTGTGCCACCACCAATTTCCTGAATTCTAGTGATTCCTAGAAGATCATGCATTAATGTATTATCACAAACTCCTGCTCCTCCCATAAGATTAGCACATTCGTAAACAACTCGTTCGCATAGTTGCGTACTAAGACGTTTAAGTTGGGAAGCAGTAGCTACTAAAGCTAAATTGAATTCTTTAGGTAACGTACCTAGTTTTTCCATTTTATCATCAATTATTTGGCAAATATTTAAATTTGCTAATGTCATGCTCACAGTTTGAGCCCATAAATCAGAAAGAGGAAATCCTACTCCTTGATATTTCAAGATTTCCTTATCGAACTGCTTTCTCATGTTCGTATATATTACAGCGTGGGTTATAGCGTTCCATGCTTCCGCTAGATTTAAACATACGATTCCTAATCGTTCTAGATTGAGCCCTTCGAATAAATGTGACCTCCCTTCGCCTGGTTTTCCTAAGACACATTCTGAAGGAACACTTAAATTTGACATGGTTTCCTTCCCTATATGGATTCTTGGAGTCCAAGGAATATTAACCCGTTCAGTGGTCCAACCATCCCAAGATGCATCAACTAAAAACTGAGCCATTGTATTACCATTATTCTTTTCGGTAACTGCATAAACAACTGCCCAATCGGCTTTACTTCCATTGGTTTGATATATTTTTTCCCCATTTAAAATATAACTTCCATCATTTTGTTCATCACATGTAGTTAACATATGCACTGCATCAGATCCTCTCTCTGGCTCTGTGATGCATATACACCCAATTTTTTCTCCCATTACTAATTCCTTTAAAGCTTTCAATCGAATGTCAACATCTTCGTGGTGAAGTAATAAGGGGTTCACTGCTAAAACTGTAGCTCCGGCACCCATTGCTAGCTGTGGATCAAAGAAATCCATTGCTAAAACTCTCATGAATTCCGTTGTCATCCCATAGGGATCAAAATCCAATCCAAAATTATCAAATTTATGCATTCGAGTAATATATCCGTTTTTGCCAATTTCGGGTATCCATTCGTAGAAATCTTCATTATGGGTTATATTATTATCATTTTCAAATTTCACAAAAAACTTTTGGGCTTGTTTAAGGAAATTAAAATGCTTCGGTTTTAAAAAACTCATCAAATTGTAATTTAAAAACTTATTTCGGGTTTTTAGTGAGAGTTTTTCCAAGATTTCATCATTTATACATTGAACTTTACCTTTTTTATTAACCAATATAATCCACTCTTTGACTTAGAACTAAATTATAATTATGATTAATATTGATGGAGACCTTAAAATAACTTTATAAAAAAAAAGATTGATTAATTATTTTTTGTTGCTTCTTCTCGAAGGGATCTTTTTAAAACCTTTCCTACTACGGTTAATGGTAAAGAATCTCTGAATTCCCATACTTTGGGGTTTTCATATTTTGATAGATGGTCAACGGCATATTTTTTTAAATTATCTTTGACTTGTTCAGTTGGGTGGATTCCTTCTTTAAGTTGAACAACTGCTTTAACAATTTCACTTCCAGGGCGTTCTGGATCTTTCAAACCTATGATTGCAATTAGTTCGATGTCTGGATGTTTTGTCATTACATCTTCTACATGAACACTGTATACTTTAAATCCGCTTACTATTAACATATCTTTAGTACGATCTACAATTTTAATATACCCATCTTCATCCATTGTACCTACATCACCAGTATGAAACCACCCATCAATAATCGTCTTGGCATTTGCGTCAGGCTTATTGTAATAGCCCCGCGTAACTTGGGGGCCACGACATATAATTTCTCCTGGTTTTCCAAGCTCAACTTGTTCCCCAGTATCAACATCGACGAGTCTAATCTCGGTATCAGGAACGGGTAATCCTACGGTGCCAATCTTTTTTGTACCATAATAGGGATTCATTGTGAGTATAGGAGAAGTTTCGGTCATACCATAAACTTCCAATACTTTATTTTTTGCCTGCATACTATCTTCAAAATCATTAATAGCTTCAGCCGGGAATGGAGCGGCTCCAGAAATGTAAACTTCATTTTTTTCTAAGACTTCACTTGGAATACTTTTTGCTTTTTCATTGTTTTTTATGGCTAAAAACAAAGTTGGAACATTTACCATTATCATAGGCTTTTTATCTATCATTTCCTTAATTAGATGGTCTGTATCTCTCGGATTTGCGATTAAGATTTGAGAAGCGGAGAGATAGAGGGTTACCATACTCATTGCTAAACCCGCAAGATGGAATAGAGGAAAAGCAGACAAATTATTAGCCTCTTCTTGTTCCTCTGCTGCTCTATCAATCCAAGTTGAGATTTGCACTATATTGGTAATAATATTAGCGTGAGTAAGTTCTGTTCCCTTAGGCAAACCCGTTGTTCCGCCAGTATATTGAAGTAGAGCAAGATCATTTTTAATGTCTATGTCAACGTGTTTTAAATCAACATCTGTTTTTATCACTTCATTAAAATCAAGAACCTTTTTACCAGGATAGGGTAATACTTTTCCTTTAGGTATTTTTCCTATCAGTTTTCCTAAGGTAACCTTAATTTTAGACAATCCCATGTAATCCGAGATATTTGTCGTAATTACGCACTCTAATTTTGGTACTTTATCCAGAACCTTAGTTAATACCTTTTCGTAAAAAGCATCCAAAGTAACAAAGAATTTCGCCTCGCTATCATTTATTTGGTATGCTATTTCAGTGGGACTCATTAATGGTGAACAACCAGAAGCTACGCCCCCTACTAATAAAGTAGCAAGGTGAGCTACTAAATATTGGGGACAATTGGCTAAATTTATTGCTACTCGATCTCCTTTCTTCAAGCCATTTATTTGTAAGAAGGTTGCAAATCTATGTACATATTCTTTAAGCTCTCCAAAAGGCATAGCCATATCCATAAAATAGCATGCAACGCGTTCTGGGTATTTAGCCATAGCTTTATCAAATAAATCACCAAGACTTTCTTTGGGATATTCTAAACTGGGTTTAACATGTTTATCATAAGATTTTATCCATATTTTCTCATCATATGGACTCATTTTCATTTCCATTAGATTAACCTCTTAATTTTTATTCACAAATTTGGTGAATATCTTATTTATTGTTACATGAATTTATAAATATTTACTAAATTCATTAAATTAAATCTATGAAAAGAGGGCATTAGGTTATAATTATTATATTAAAAAAAGAAAAAAAATAGTTAAAAAATTAAAGAATTATTCTATCTCAACCATGATCTTTATATCGTCATGTAATCCTTTTGATAAATCTTCAATTGCGTTAGGAACCTCATCAAGTTTTATTCGTTTAGTAATCAAAGGTAGAACATTAACCTTTTTCTGCTCAATCAAATTGAGAGCCGTGCTAACCGATTCTTGATCTACAAGATACATGCCTATCATCGTAATATTTTTAGACATAAATTGGAGGAAACCATTCATCTCAAACGGTTCCGAGTGAGTTCCAATCATCATGATTGTACCACCATTCCTAACCAGTTGCATCGAATTCATTATTGTTTCCGGCAAACCGACACAATCATACACATAATCTGGTCCTATTTTATTTGTTAGTTTTGTGATTTTACCCCACAATTTTGGACCAAAAACTTTATCTGCTCCCAATTTTAATGCTAATTGTTGTTTAGCTTCAATTGGTTCGATTACATATATTTTACTTGCTCCTGCTGCATTTAGTACTTGAATAGTTATTAATCCTATTGGACCAGCCCCAAAAACCGCGGTAGTGTCTCCAACTTTAAACCCAGAATTCCTAACCGCTTGCACTCCGATTGCTAACGGTTCGACCATTGCTCCTTCCTCAAAGGAAACCGATTCTGGTAACTTATGTATTCTATCAGCTCTAATTTTCACGTATTCAGATAGTGCGCCGTCGTGAGTGACTCCAATTGTATGGAAAATACACATATTCTCCAAACCATGTCTGCAATAATAACAATCTAAACAGGGTACATTAGGATTTACGGTAATACGGTCCCCGATTTTCATTTTTTTGACTTTATCACCAATTTCTGCAATTTCTCCTGAAAATTCATGACCTAATATTATCTGTTGTGATTCCATGGCTCCTGTCAAGTAAGATCCAACATCAGAACCACATATGCCACATATCTTTACTCTTATCAAAACCTCATCTGCGGAGATTTCGGGCTTAGGTAAATCCTTTATTTCTATTTTATGAACTTCTGAAAAATAAGCGCCTCTCATTATTTTAACACCTTTTATTAATCATTAAAGTATTCCCATGGCTCCCATTAGTTTGGTTGTATCAGGAGTTTGAAATCCAATCTTTACGTCTAGAATTGCTGGTTTCCCAGAATTCTTTGCTCTCTCAAAAGCAGGTTTAATTTCATTTGGATCAGTTACAACCTCTCCGTAGCAACCAAAAGCTTCTGCACATTTTGCAAAATCAAATGCGGGAAGGTCTACATCAATAAAGCGTTTCCCCTTAAATAACTTCTGTCCTGATTTAATCATCCCCCAGGCGTCGTTATTTGCGACCACATATACGAGATTTTTAAGATGTAATCTAACTGCTGTTTCTAAATCTTGAATATTTATCAAAAATGCTCCATCTCCTGCTATAGCAACCACTTGTTTGTCCGGTTTTGCTAACTTAGCACCAATTCCGTAAGGGACTGCAGTACCTAATTGCCCCATTCCAGTAGCTGCTAGTGTTGAGAGTGGTTTTCGGATATTATAGTCATATATTTGTTCGGCTGCAGAGACTGATATATCTCCACCATCAAGAATTAATATAGCATCTTCATCCATAGCTTCAAATATATCTTTTATTAGTCTTTTAGGAGCAATCGGTATTTTATCTTTTACCAATTTCTTTTTTAATTTCTCGATTATATTTTGCCGAGTTGTTTTCAATTCTTCCAACCATTCTCTCGTTTCTACTCTATCACCCTGTTTTACTTTTTCAAGGATTTGAGCTAAAAATTGTTTACAATCACCAATAATTCCTAAGCTAATTGGCTTTGCACGCCCAATTATTGAAGGGTCAATGTCTACTTGGATTAATGTTTGAGAGTTCTTCCAAAAAGGCTCTTCCCCATGAGCCATAGTCCAAGAAAACTTACATCCAAGAGCAACGACAACATCTGCTTCGGGGATTATTTTTAAACCCATACCCGCGATTCCTGTTCCAAACAGGTATTGTGGGTTTTTTGATAATGTTCCAATCCCACTACTTGATGTTATTAGAGGTAACTGTAAGTAGTCAACAAATTCTTCCAATTCATTCCAAGCTTCTGCTCGAGAAACACCTCCCCCGGAAATTATTAATGGTTTTTCAGCCTTTTTTATAAGATCTAAAGCCTTTTCAATTGTTTCATCCCTTATAGCTGGCATTCCTAAAGCTCGATATTTTTCTTTGTTTAATACATCTATTTCGTTTTCGTCGATCTCTTCAAGAAAAGCATCTTCAAATATTTCTAATAAAACAGGTTGAGGACGCCCACTTAAGGATTCTCTAAATGCTTTATGGACAGCATCTGGAATCTCTTTAAGCTTTCGAATACTTTTTTGATATTTTGTAATTGGTTTGTACATTGTAATTTGATCAAGACTACCCTGTAAAGTAAAAGAGTCTTGGAACTCAGAATTAACTTGAGGTACGATTGCAATCACAGGTATATTGTCAGCCCAGGCAGCTCCTACCCCAGAAATTAAATTAGTTGCCCCAGGACCTACAGTTCCAAAACATATTCCCGGGGTGTTTGTTACTCGCGCCCATGCATCAGCTGCATGTGCTGCTGCTGCCTCATGTCTGAATAAAATTGTTTCTATTCCGGCTTCTCGCCCCCAGTTGTAAATAGCATCATACATGTTTAAGAATTGGCCACCTGGAACTCCAAAAAGATACTTTACATTCTCTTTTAGCAAACATTTAATTAAAACATCCCCACCATTAATCAATTTCTTTTCTTCACTCATTTTAAAACCTTTTTCTTAAATTGGTATATTGATTTTAGAATTAGATTTTATTGTTTAAATAATTAACCTTAACAAAAATGTAAAGAAGATTAAATCTTATAATTGCTAAGTCTATCTAAATAAGCACTTAAAGCTTTAGGAATTTCACTAATTTGATTATTATGAATTCTTAATGTATTTAAAAATTTTAAATTCGTGATTTCTTCTGGTATTTCACTCAACATGTTATAACTTAAATCCAAATATTTAAGATTAGAAAGTAAAAACATTGATTTTGGTAAAAATCGAATATTATTTTTGCTTAGATTTAATTTTTTAAGTTTTGTAAGGAGAGACATTGATTCCGGTATTAAAAAATCGATTATATGGCTTAAATGAAATTTTCTTAGTAGATTTAAGTATACAATGGGATCCTGTAAATTAAATATAGAATCAAACACACTAGGATTTTGTTTCAAATATCTCCAATTAAAATAATTAAAGCTCAAAGCTTCAATGTGTTTCTTTTTTATTGTCAACCAAAATTCTCCTAGTTTTTGATCTTTGAGCTTTGTAAATAACTTGTAAGATCCTAACTCGAGTTCATATTTTTCTTCTGTGCAAGCAAATTTTCCCTCTAAATCTAAAATAAACTTCGCCTCATTATGAACAATCCCAATAGCTAAAGCAATTTTCTCTAAATAATTGTCTAACTCTTTTTTTAATGACTTTAAATGCGTATTAGCAAGATCCAAATTCAGATCAAAAATGGCTTTTATTACTTGTGGTGATTTGTCATGTCGTACCACCCATGTTAGTATATCTAATCCTTCTTTTAAAAAGTTGCACCCAATAAGATTCACAGCGGAACTTCTTACAAATGAAGACTCATCCGATAAAAGAGAGTTTTCTATTATTTTGAAAATTCTAGAATCACGAATATTTATTTTACTCAAAATGGAAATTGATTCAGAACGAATCTTTGGAATATTACTTCCTTCAATTAAAGAAATTAATTGATCAGCAGCGATATTTTTACTAATCTCTTTACTTTTCACGCCAGCGTATATTGTTTCTGGTGATAAAAACTTTTCCATTTTTAATTAAATCTAAAATGCGATGTAGTTTACTCTAATTTGTCTTTAGAATTTAAATAATTTTACTTAATTATACCTATCAAAACTTGGACACATTTATTATCGGGTTTATAATCTCAATAAATTAAATTTATATATGTAGGAAGTTATTTTCATACTCAACATCTAATCTTAATTAAAAATAAAAAGGTTTATCAAAAAATGAGTGAACAAAAGAAGAAAGATTCGAACGAACTTCTAAATTTTTTAATGATAATAATTGGCTTATTATTTATCTTTAAAGCTGTGATGGAATTATTAGCCTGGGCAGGTATTTACACTCCAGCGTGGCTTACAGGAACGGGAGTTGATGAAGCACTCTCCATTTTTGGAGGTCAAGGAATAGTTTCGTTATTGTTAGGTTTCTGGTGCTTAGTATCTGGAATAGGCATGTTTAGAGAAGAAGAATATGCGATGGGAATGGGATTGGTTGTTCTTAGCATAATGGCAGCAGTTGGCATTACTGCAATAATAGGATGGATATCTGCACCAGGATCTTTTGACGCTGCATATTGGCCAAATTATATCACAATCGTTGCTGCAATCGTTGGCGTTTTCGGATTTCTCTGGTTAATCTTCACATACAAAAGATATGATTAAGAATTAAATAAACACTATTTTTTTTTATTTTTGAAAGTATTATTTCTATTCGTTTTATTTTACAACAAGCATAATCCAAATAACTGGGTTTTAGAATAAGATTCGTCTTTAATCTCTTTTTGTTCTTTTAAAAATTGAGTTAGGGGAATTCCCTTTTCGTATAATTCATTAAATTTCTCGTAAAAGATTTGGAATATGTTGGCATTTCGAGAAATGTAAGCTCCAATTAATTTATTCGTTGGATCGAAACTAGGTTGGATTAATTCGCTATCAGTGAGATTAAAATTACTAAAATCCTCGTCTGTGACCCTGACATCAATATTCTTAAATTTTAGGTCATATAAAGCAAGATAATTAGAGACCAGCTTAAATTCCTCGCTTAATAACAATTCTTTAATTAACTCAGTACTAAATATAGCCTGAATGTCTACATTGAATAGATTTTCTCTGATTTTTGTCATTCCTGATTTCATAGCATCATTTAAATCTTCTGGTAAATTTGAGATCCCATATTTTTTAATCACTGAACTTAGTTCGTTTTCGTATCTAATTCCTAACGCAATCTTACATTCCTTTTCTGCCATAAAAGAAATATATGTTTCATCGAAGTTATTTAAGTCGTAATTGATAAATTCAACGAATTCTTGAGTTACTTGTTCAGTAAAACTATAATTTTGTATGAAATCTTCTAACGCACTTTCGGCTTTTTCTTTCCTTTCCTGAAAAAGTTGTGATAACGCCTCAATTCGGTCATTTATAATTCTCTGCCAAATCGCTATAGGTGGACTTTTTGCTAAAATCTTCATCGGTCGGTCATATATTTGAACGAGTCCTAAATCGTTCAATACTGCGCAAATTTTATAGCCTCTCTTTAAGGTTAGATTAAATTGCGTGCTAACCTCATTTAAGTTATCAATTCTTTTGTGTTGTAGTAAATAGTGGTATATTTTCTCTATACCTTTTTCGATAACTCCTATCGCATCAAATAGAGAGCTGAGAGCTAGAAATTCGCGTTCGGACATTCAATCACCTATTTTGAGTTCTTTCTAATGTAAGTTCGGTTAAAACCTCAAATGTTTTATTTACATTCTGGCCAGTTTTACTTGAAATTTCACCAAATGAAGCCATGCTATTCTTTTCTGCTACATCTATACCATGCTCTCGAGGAACTTCGCGTTGATCCTCCTCAAGATCGATTTTAGACCCAACAAGCATGATGGGAATATCTCCGGCTTTTTGGTTAACTATATTTGTCCATTCACTAATATTATCTAGCGTTTGAGATCGGGTAACATCATACAGTAAAAATGCAGCATTTGCTCCTAAACAGTATGTAGGTAATAAAAATCTGAAGCGTTCTTCGCCTCCAACGTCCCAGATCTGGAGTTTTATCTTTTCTCCATGTAATTCAATGGTTTTTACATGAAAATCTACTCCGATTGTTAACCTTTCGCTGGGATTGAAGACATTATAGCAATATCGCTTAGTAAAGGAAGTTTTCCCTACAGAAGCATCACCAAGAAGTAAAATCTTAAATGTATAATCATACGACGATATCTTTTACACCTTTTTATTTTTTTTTGTCCCTTCAACCTTGTTGATTAGATTTTATTTTAAATTTTATATATTGGGTCTTAAATCCTATTTATATAATTAAAACTCTCTTTTTTAATTCTTTACTTTTTATTAAAAATTTAAAATAAAAGAACAAATTAGATAGAGGATAATTTAAAAAAGAATAAGATATATAAAAAAATAGTCTTTATTCCGTATCAAATACTTCTTTCAAATTTTCAGAAATAATAGGATTTAACTCCTTATTTTGATGTTTTTTCAGTTCATTATAGATTATTGGATTATATATATGTTGGGATAAGAATTTTATTACACTCCATCTAACAGAATCGTCAGGGTCATCTAAGAGAGGAAGTAGGAACTTAAGATATCGAACATCATTGTTTTCTTTAATCTTCATTATTGCTCGTGCCCTTATAATAAAATCTGGGCTATAAATCTGGGGTAACAAATGATATTCAACAGTATCATCCTTTGTAAAGTTCAAAATAAATTGAAATAATTCCTTCTTGAAATTATGAGTTTGGTCTAGTTCATTTATAATATTTTTAATTGTTGCCTCTGGTACTTTATCCCCTAATTTTAATAGACTTTCAAAAGAAATGAAAAATTTATCCGATATATCATATTTCAGATAATCTAAAAGCTTTTTAATAATTTTGTCGTTAACTTTTGAAAGTTCTACTACATCATAATTATTGCTTTCTGTGTAGTGTTTATCATCCCCTAAATTTTTCACACTATCCACTCAATTAATTTTTTACTTAATTATAGTTATAAGTTACACAATTACCCTTATATATTATATTATTAAAACAAAAATAATTGACTTAATTCCAAATTAATTTTCCGACAACTAATTTGAAGTCGATAAAAAATTAATTCAGTAAGAGTGATAATCTATCAGTTGAAGATTTTGAAGAATATCTAGAAAATATAAAAATCATTAGTTCAAATTAAGCTGTTAATATTGTTATAGAAAATATCTTGCTTTTGATCATTCGATATGGGTAAACTTAAAATTTTATCAATTTCAAGCTTTAAGGGATTGGTGACGGGCGCATCTGAGCCGAATAATAGCCTTTGGTGACCAACAGTTTTGACTAGCGTTAAAAGAGCATACGGAATGGAACAAGAAGTTTCAAAATATATATTTTTAAATTGCCTTAGGCTCAATCCAAAGTCTATCGCAAATTCCATTGCTAAACCGGCATGTCCTACTATTATTGGTAATTCAGGAAAGCTTTTTGCCAGTTGAGCTATATCTTTACTACTTATCCCTCCAAAAGCTGAAAACTTGGGGGTAAAGTGGATGAATAATGGAAATCTTTTATTATACCCTTGTATAAAAGATGCCAGTTTCATTATATCTCGAGGAATTTTTACTAAATGAATCCCTGAATGGACTTTAACACCACAGAATCCCTTTTTGAAGTGATTTTCTAAAATATTATAACTGCGCTCTTCTTGTTCAGAGTTAATTTTAGGGTTAAACCAAAAAAATTTGTAAAATCTTTCAGGAGCTCTATTTGAGAGATCAATAACATCTTGGTGATCCAGCTGATCCTTGGGCATTAACTTCCTTAAGTTTTCGAACGCTCTTTTAACAAGATCTTCTTCAGAATTTTCATTTTTTTCTTTTAAATTATTGTTAGTGTAGATTTTAGAACTTGCAGCTCTATTTACCGTTGTAACAATTGCTTTCTCTACATTGTGGTTATCCAAATAGCTTAAAATGTCCTGATCCTTTCCAAGGAAAGTCCCGTAAGTGTGAAGATGGGCGTCGAAAATTCTATATTTTTGGTTTATTACAATAATTCACCTATAGATATTATATCGAAATTAATGAAATCCTTAAAACTCTTTTATTTATAGTTTCTAAACTCAAGAGCGGCGTCGAACATAGCTACAATGTTTTGAGGTGGAACTTCGGCGGTCACATTATGAATGGGGGAAGCAACAAAACCTCCTCCTGGTTTTAAACACTCAAAATTCCTCTTTACTTCTTCTCTAATTTGTTCAGAAGACCCAAAAGGTAATGTCTTTTGAGAATTACATAAACCTCCCCAAAAGGACATAGTTTCCCCAAATCTTTTTTTTAAAGAACATGGTTCCATATCGTATGCACTAATTTGCACAGGATTAACAACATCATATCCAATTTCGGCAAAATGAGGAATGAATTGAGCTATAGCACCACAAGAATGGTAATTTATTTTAGCATCTACTAATTGATGTATTTTCTCTGAAAGTTTCCGTTCTAATGGTTTAATCATTTTTTCGTAAAGTCTAATGCTCATTATAGGTCCCGCTTGCTCTGCAAGATCACCATTAATACATACCACATCTAAATATCTCCCTACTTCGTTTAAAAAAGTTGTAACATAATCAACCCAATACTTTAGAAGCCCTTCCATAGCTGAGACTATAATTTCTGGCTTTGTTCTCAAATATCTTAGCGTTTTTGTGAACCCGAATAAGAAAGTGCAATATTCGTAAACACAACCTACTGGAGGTGTTGATAATGCAAATTGTGTATCGTTGTGCAATTTTTTAGCGTAAGCTTTTAATCCTTCAAATGGTGTTTTATCCCGTCCATCAGGCCAATTATAACTTTTAACTTCTTTAATATCGGTAAAATTTTCAAATGGGTGAATAACTGGATCGTAATATAAGATATCCTCCAAATCTTTTTCAGCACGATCTCCCCAGAAAACGCCAAATTGATCGTAAACACCAACATACTTACCCTCGTATAAAGGTTCCATATCTTGAACTCTAACCATACCTCCTAAAGGTTGAACATATCTTATATCGATTCCAAATCGCTCTAAGATTTGATCGCATGGTCGCGCGATTTGCTGTACGAAGTCAGCGTATTGAATATTTTTATCTTCAATTTCAAGATAATTTAGTAATTTTTTGTATGCCTTAATATGTATGCTCGATTGATTACCTCCCAAGTCAATTGGTACTTTATCTGGTTCTTTATGATTTAAAGTAACTTCTACTCTTTCTCTCGAATTCATGATTATTCATTTATCTTTAATATTGTTTAACAAAATTATCTATTAATAATAAATTTTTAAACATTAAAAATGAAGAGTATACTATGGCAGAAAATAAAGAGCTCCCGAACATTGTTCTTTTTGTAGCTGATGAAATGAGGGGAGATACTGTATCTCTAGAAAAAAGGCATAATTCGGCTATTAAAACACCAAATATTGACCAATTAGCAAAAGAAGGTGCTGCCTTTACAAAATGTTTTACAGTAAATCCCGTGTGCGTACCTTCTAGATGCTGTACTTTTACGGGACAATATGTTCACTCAAATAGCCATAGAAGCCTTTACCAATTATTACAACCATATGAAGAAAATTTATTTAAATTTCTTAAGGAAAATGGTTATGAAGTTATATGGATTGGGAGAAACGACCTTTTTGATAAGAAGAGTATAAAATCGAGCGTTACAAGGAGAATTCCTATCAGAGAAGGTTTATTAAAAGATAATCCCTTTCCAAGAGATCATTATTTGAGGAAATCTTTTTATTTCGGTAAACGAGAACAAGAGGAAGGAAAAGATGCCGATTATAATATCATTCAAAAAGCATTAAAATATTTAGATTCAAGCCCAAATAAGCC
>JAEOTS010000041.1 GCA_016839745.1 Promethearchaeota archaeon | reverse complement strand
CCTGTTAAAGAGTTTAAAAGATCTATAAAAGGATAAGACCCAAAAGAAGTTGAGAACATGCACATCCCTGCACAGTTTAGTATTTGATGAAATCCTGTAGTAATAACTTGCGCTTCAACCTTATTGTTTTCGTTTTGTTTTCGCTTTTTTGGGAGATTTAGCTTCTTTTCGAATTTATCGTACGGTCCAATTTCAGCATAATCGATACTAGCCGTAGTATGCCTTCCTGGCGTCGGATCAAAAGCATAAGAAAAAGCTGAAGAGTTAAAGTATCGTGGATCGTGCATAGGAATTTCTGATCCTAATGAATGAATAGCGTATTGATCGCTCTTTTTTCCAATTTTATCAGCTGCTATTTTTACCCCGTCAGCTAACAAATCACCAATACCATCCCTTTGTATTATTTTATTAACTAAAGCCAAAATAGCCTTAGGATTACCCCATGTTAGTTCTAAGCCACTTGTATCATCTATACCTATAATACCTTTTTCAAAACACTCAATTGCATAAGCAACGGTAGCTCCAGTAGATATTGTATCAATCGCAGCACGATTACACATGTTGTTGATCTGAAAAATTGAATGTAAATCATTATTAAGTAAAAGAGAACCGAATGCACAACAAGTTTCGTATTCAGGAATATGCATTTCTTCAATATTTAATTCAGGAATATTTAGTAGTGCTCCACATTGAACAGGACAACTAAAACACCCATATTCTTTTACTTTATACTCTGTAATATTAATTGATGATAAATTGGTTGACTTTTTGTAAGGGAAATCGTACATACCTATTCCAGACCAATTTTTAATGGGAGAGTCCCCAGTCTCCGCACTAATTGTATTTCCAATACTAGTTCCAAAATTGCGATATATTGTTCGCATAAGATTTGGCGCATCAATCATTCCAATCTTAAGTCTACGCATAGATTTTACCATTCCAAACATTTCACTTAAAAACGACTTTTTCATCGACTTTAAAGGTTTAATCTTGGCTGCTTTATTATACTCTTTTATCAAATCATAAAATTTTTCGCGATTAAAGATCTCAACGTTCATATTACCATTAAGAACTACCGTTTTGAAATTTTTTGAACCCATAATCGCTCCTAACCCGGAACGAGCAGCAATTCTTCCCCTGTCGTTTACGATTCCAGATATTTTTGATAACTTTTCTCCAGCTTGTCCAATTCCAGCGGTTTTGATTGAGTTACCATGCCGTTTTTTAAGAATTTTCTCGGTTTCTATAACATCTTTTCCCCAAATATCTGAAGCGTCTAAAATTTTAATTGTATCCTCAGTAATAGAGAGATACATTGGTTTCTTAGATTTCCCTACAACCATAATTCCATCGTAACCACAAGCTTTAATCGCAGGTCCAAATATTCCACCACTATTGGCGTCACCCCAAGTTCCTGTAAGTGGGGACTTTCCTACAACCATATATCTGCCTGAATAAGGAGCTACGGTGCTCGTTAGTAAACCGGGAAAAAAACCAATTATTGAATCGGGACTAAAGGGATTTAAGTGTGGGGACATTCTTTCGTATATTAATCTACACCCTAAACCGTATCCACCCATGAATTGACTATAGATCTCTTCAGGTACTTCCTCCTCCCTAAAGCTATCGTTTGTTAAGTCAACCCATAATACTTTTCCAAAAAATCCATAACACATATATTACATCAGATTCTCGTTTAACGAATGTTTGTTTTAATAAATAGATGGAAAGTCATATTAATATTTTGATTAATTATTATTTTGAACAAAACTTCGAAACATATAAATATGTCAATTTTTAATATTATAATGGTTGCTGTAAATATCAAGTATTTCCAATTACGCTATTCCCTTTAACAAGTAAAGCTGATTAAGGTCTATCTTATACAAATTAGGCGAAACAAGTTCCACTGTGTAGGGTTATTCAATTAATCATAAAAATAATGAGGTTTTTAATGTCGGTTGTCCCATCTCTTAAAAGTGAGAGTATATCATTAAGTATGTTTTTAGATTGGTGTAAGTACAAGAATGTCTTTTATAATAATATATATTTAGAAGATTACGACTGGGTAATTAAAATGCCACTAATACCTCAAGGGTCAGAAACTCAGGATGATATTAAACTCAAAAAATTTGACCTTACTAAATATACATATTTACTCTCTTATTAACACTTTAGTGTTATTAATTTCTTTTTATTAAGCTAACGAGTTTTATCTTGAATTGTTGTTCTTTTTAACTGTTTATTCCAACAAGAGAAGCAGATGTAACCTCGACTTTCTAAATTTACGATATCTTTATTCGAACGTATCATTCCGCATTTCACGCATTTTTTTTTCATTTTAATTATCAACAGTACCATTTAATATTTCTAATTTCGGATTAAATCGAATTTATCGTTTTTATTAAGAACTATCACATCTATTTCAGAATTTTTGAAAAAGGTTTTAAAAAAATGAGGATGTTCGGTGTGAACAGGGATTAAAAATTTAGGATTAACTGAATTAATAAAATTGATTAAATGATGTGGCATCGCGTGTCCAGATGCATGTACTCTGTAAGAAGGAATGCCATGTCTACGGAAATAATAGGTTAGTGTTCTATTATTATCAATATATTCTTCTGTATAAGGATCTATACTAGATGATATAAACGCGCCCTTAAGATTTGGATTAATCTTTTCGATAATATTTTTTTGTAGAGAAGTAATATAAAAGAAAAATTGACTTTTTAACTCTTTAATTTCATTGTATTTTATAAACCGGGAACCTTTCTTTTCCTTATGTAGTGCTTGTCTTATCTTTTCTTGCCATCGATATCTTGCATTACCGCGAGAGAGGATTAAAATGTGATCATCAGCGATTATGTTTGGATTTTTCATACTTTCGTAGATTTCATCTTTATTCATAAGATAATAGAAGTAAGCGTCTTTTTCGGTAATGACAAATTTCCAACCATACTTCTTAGCAATTAAAGAAAAAGTCCGGAAACGATCCCAATCTAAACGATCATACTTTACTAAAAAAAAATCAAAAGGATTTTCAAGGAAGAGTTGTTCTATATTTTTCTCTACATTATTTTCGGACTCAATTGCACCCCTATGAATATGTGTCCCTTCACAGATTAAGATATCAATTTTATTAAGGTCTTTATTTGTTATTTCATGTAAAAAATCTTGAGTCATAGTAGATAAGGGTCCATGCATACGAAAATCTCCCGTATAAACGATATTACATTTAGACATTTTAATTATAAATCCATAAGCTGCTGGAATCGAATGATCTACATGCACGGGAATTATTTTTAATCCTTTGATATTGAGGACATCTCCAGTACGAAAGAGATTCCATTCTAATCCACCGTAATTATTGCTGATCGAGGGCTTTGAACATTTATAATAAGCAGAAATAATTTTTTTTGTAAAAACACCTGTATAAATGGGAATATTTCTGTTAATAAATGATAGACCATAAAAATGGTCTTTATGTGGGTGTGTGATAAGAATCCCATCTACATTTGTTTCCAAATCATTGTATTCCTGGCTCTTACTAGCTTCGTAATTAGTATATAAGTTTTCAATTGAAAGGTGTTCTGTTCGAGGTAACAATCCTAGTTTTATTAAATCCTTTACTGAAGTTGGTTCCTCGTATTTTTCAAAGTTATCATTGAAATTCTTTATATTAATTCCAAAATCTAAAAAAATTTTTACATTGTAATTGAAATCTTCTAATAGGATTTTATTTCCTCCTACTTCATTCACGCCCCCTAAAAATGTAAGTCTCACATCTGAGGTTTTCATTTTGTCTTTCCGGATTCAGTTTTATTTTTCATCATTATCTACTTTAATGTAGAAATCAAACCATATAATTACCATATAATTTCTTTAAAATTTTAGTTCTAACTAAATAAATTCTTTCGTAGAGTTCTAACAAAAAATAAAAGATTTCACAGTAAGAGTGTAAATAATTTAACCCCTCCTTAAATTTGAGGGAATGTTTACACTCTAAAAACAGATTTTATCTAGGTGTCACATCAAAATTAAAAAAAAAGATAAAGGAACTCCAGTTCGAGCCGAAGTATTTTAGGTTAAGAGAGAATTAAACTCATGCTTGAGTTTAATAGAGGGCGAAATCCAATGTTAGCTCGAGTTGAATTAACCTTCAATAAACTATTTATTTTCTAATTATATAAAAGGGAGTGATACAAATTTTAATCTGTATCAATAGAACATATAAAAATGAAGGTTTTCGACAATTTTGTTAACCTATAGTGTCACATAAACGCAAAAAAGGATATTAATCAAATTTAAGCCAAGCTTCACAAGTTCTTAATGCATTAAATTTCTGCAGTTTTTCATTAGCAGAATCTATTGCTTGTTGAGTAATAGCATGTTTTTTAAATCCCGCTTTTTCAAGTTCTTCTATATTATACGTAATACTCGTTATTAATTGAGTCGAAATTTTTTCAGTATAAATTAGAGTTTTATCCTTAAGGTTCTTATCATTCACTTCTAAAGACTTCAATTCATCAATATATCCCTTTTTATCCAAATTCTCTAGTTTGTATTGTAGGAAATCCAAACTCTGCCTTCGTAAAAGAATTGCGGCGTTTATAAGCTGTTTATGGACTTTCGAAAAATTAGAAAGAAAAATGCCATAAATTGTTAAACCAGCTATAACAAAAGCTAAAATTTCTGCAATCAGACTAAAAACCCAAATTAATACAACATCACCAAAAAGGAAAGGTAAATAAGCAAAAATTATGATAAAAACGCTAATTATTAGACCGAATTTAAGTAAAGTATTTCTTTTTTTTTCAGTGATATCCCAGAGAACTGAATGTGTTGCTTCAGCATCAACTGAGCGATTATATGCAGCTTTTATCTTCCCTATTGCTATTTCTTTAAGATCACTTAATTCTGTGAGTTTATCTTCTCCCATGATTGTTACCTCGCATAACTCTTGTAGAATATAATAATCTCTACTAAAAAATATTTATATAATTATTTATAACATACTTTCAACATTCTGATGTAATGCCTAGATAATTATTGTGGAATCTTTTTATTTTATTAACTTCTTTTTTTGTTTCCTAAATCAAGTGGTTCAAATTTAATCGTTGAATCTTTCCCACGCTCCATATAAAGAAATTCATATGTTTCGGGTTTAAATTGATTTCTTAAGAATCTTACAACTTCTAATCCTTTAGAGAACTCGTCGCAAATAAATATATCAACGCTAATATATCCATGTTCTGGCCACGTATGAATTGCTGCATGACTTGTCTTAAGAATAGCAACAGCACTATATCCATATGGCTGATAATTATGATGAAATACGTCGTAAGTTATTAAATTTGCATTAGTTAGGGCGTCAAGAAAGATTTTTTGAATTTTATCATTTTCTAATAGAAGATTTTGGTCTGAAAAACGCATTTCTCCTACAAAATGATAACCAATAGGACGGTAGGGAATCGCTTTTCTTCTTTTTAGTTCAGCAGTGTAAATTGGGAGCGTATTTAAGCTTAATTTATCCTCCATGTTTTGAATTTCAGCCAATTGTAAATAATAGAGATGACTAAACTGACCTAATATACTTGCTCCTTTATAAAGATTGAAATAGGGGATCATTTCTTTTATTATAAAACCATGATCTAAAATAGATAACTGTATTTGTTGCATTTCTTTAGGAGGCTTATTTCCAAAGCACAGAAGACATTTTTTACCTATAACTTTGTGCTCTTTTCCTTCGATATTTATATTAGTTTTTAAAACTTGTTTTGCTCTTTTTAGAAATAAACGCAAACCCTCATTAGTGTAAGGAGGATCCATTACGACAACATCATAATTGTTTACGACGGTTATAGGAGAAGACTCTCTAAGATCGTGTGTTAATACATCATAATTTTTTAAAGAAAGATTGTTTGCACTCTCAGAAAGAAATTTTATAATGTTAGGATCGATATCTATGACCATTATTTCTTCTGCTAAGTTCAATAAGCCAACAGCTAAAGAAGTAGCGTCATCATCCCCAAGAAATACTATTTTCCTTCCCTCAATATCTCCTTTTTTTAAGAGGTAAAGAGCGCGATTTACTACTGTAGAAAAAATGGCGTGTGATTGGTCTAAAGCAAAATCGGGTTCAGGACGATTAAATAAAATTTCTTCCATTTTATTAACAGAAGCAAATTCTTCCGGAATTTCAGTTAAAAGTGAGTAAAAATTATTTGGAAGAGGATCTCGTTCATATGTTAGGTTTAAATGGGCTCGAATCCAGTTTCTTCCTGTTTCACCAAGAAAATTCTTCTTCTCTATAATCCTCGCTTTCACCAATTCCCCTCTAACTGCTGCAAGCGCTGGGATTGCGATTCCAGTCTTCTGTGAAACTTTTTTATTTTTTAATGAAGGAAAACGAAACATCGTAAGGAGTATTGATCTAACACCCTCAATACCTTCCGACAATTGAGCCTTTTCTGCAATTAAAGTGAGAATTTTTTCAGTTTCGATATGCATTATTATGATTGCCTTCAGCTATTAATATTTTAATAGTAAGGATTGCTTAAAGTTTTTTAGATCTAAAGAACGGGATTGGCGTCTATAGATTAAAAAAAATGAAAATTGAATTTAAAAATGTGTTATCACAGAACAATGGTCAGAACTAAGCGAGCAGAATACTTCACTAGAGTTTGGTAATAGATCTGGAGAACACATAATGTAGTCAATTCTTTTATGTGGAATATGATCTTCATCAAAATGACCGGTATATCCAAGATCAGAATTTAGGAATCTATAAGTATCAGTAAAATTCAGAATTGAAGTACTATTAATTAAAGAGTATTCAGTAGAGGATGGTTCAAAATTGAAATCACCCATCCAAACAATCCTCTCAAAAGATGGTTCTTTATCAATCTCAGAAACTATGAAAGGAACTTGAATTAATCGATCGTCCTCTTCAGTTGATAAATGGGTAATAAAAACGGTCCAAATTGATACATTTACTTGGAGTCTCGCTCTTATTAAAGATCTAGGTTCGGCAGACGGAATGGCAAGCGGTAATGGGATAATATTGGCCTCTAATATGGGATATTTACTCAAAATAGCATTTCCATAATGTTTATAGAATGTATAGCCATAAAAGTAATACATATTTAGATGATGGGCAAAGTAAGAAGGTAAATCTATTGAAGAGGTTTTTAGAGCTCCTAAATCCACTTCATTTAATCCCACTATTTCTGGTGAATATATCTTTATGTCTTGCACAATTCGATCTAAGCTTAATATGTCATCATCTCCAATTGCATTATGAATGTTCCATGTCATTAATGTAGCTTCAGGATTTTGTGTTGATTCAACTTTGCTATTCTGAACCACAACTCCTATCGAAATTATATTTACTATCAGAATTGAGATGAGTGTTATAGCTATTGTTCTATTCAAGCCAACGGGTCTTTCTTTCATCTTAAATGAATATTTCAAATTTTTTACTTCACTTATTAATATTAAAACAATGCCCATGATTATTTGAATAATAAGATGATTCAATAATGACATATATTCGTACCACATGATAGTTGTATGAAGAACGAGAAAGACAAGAGCAGAGAGAAAGAATAATAGAATTCCCACAAACAATTTTTTCGAAGAATCAAAAGTATAGAAATTGAATAAATATAATAGGTAGAGGATAATAGAAAATACTCCAACAATCGTCATTATTGATATATATATTGAAGATATAACGGTAAGATCGTATTGAATTACGAAAATCGCGAATATCGTTAAGAGACAGGTAATTCCGATGGAAGCAAAACTAATAATCCTTAGTAATTTTTGATTTAAAGAAAATAAATATTTAACAATTAAGACATAACTCAATACGGCAGTAATAAATATCACCAAGATATAATAAGTAAATCCATAAGCGGGCCAGATATTCATTGAGTTTGAAATTAACCCATTAATACTTAGATTGATTATATCATACGCAGAAAGGGCCATAGGATTAAAAATCCACATCGTTGAAAAAATAAAAAGAACCCCTAAGATGATAAAATGGAGAAATGATACGCTTTTTTTATTAGGATCACGTCCACTTTTGCTACCTTTATCAGAAAGAAACTTTTCAATACTTTTAGGATTAAAAAGACTGTGATTAACGAAGATTATTATTCCAACAAAAATAAAAGTCGGAATAATTTTGATAAGGTCTGATGTAAGATTTGACGAAATATTGACAATTAAAAAAGCAAAGTAAATACCTAAACCAATTATCACGCCTTCTAGAAATTGCGAAAAGGACATGTATACTTCATATGTTTCGATTAAATTGAAAAATACCATGAAAAAAAGCAGAATTGTAAAAATCATCAAAAAATTGACAACAAATATAGCACTTGGGAAGATAATAAACTGGGAACTTATTCGCAATCCGCAAATAAGATAGAGTAGGATAAATGGTTTGTAACTTTTTTTTATCTTTTTTAATATGAATAAGAAGAACTCAACGATTAATATAGCCACAGCTATTATCAAAGTAGGCATTATAGTAAGAATCTCTGAAAAATTCATAAAAATATACGCATTTATATCTACTATCAGGTTATAAAAAGATTCTATAAAAAGGTAGAATATAATTCCAACAAGGAAAATTGAACTTATGTTTTGGTGTTTCGGCATTTTTTTATCAAAAATATTGTTTAATTAAAAATAAAAATTGTTCTTAAAAATATCTGGTTCCTCATCCTTTTTATAGTTTAATTCAATATTTTTTTTTTCTAATATGAATCATATATTGATTCAATAGATTGTTTATTTCAAATTTATTGTCAATTTTTCCATATTTAATTTCCATACTTTCTCAGGAGCTCCAATTCCCCCGCTAGGTTTATTATCCGATTTAATTATACCTACACTTTCCAATTCCCGTAGATGGTAATACAATGTTGGTTTCTGTAAATTCTTAAAATCTCCTTTACCACACATTCCATGACATTGATTATTATTATCTATATTTTCGCTTACACTTTTGAGATGATTATAAATTTCATCAGAAGATTTTGGACCGTCTCGTAAAATATCTATCAAAACCCATCGAATTTGGCAATGCAACGCTTTTATGTAAGTACCTATATTTTCAAGATCTATTTCTTTTGTCATGCTCTAAAACCAATAAAATCCTATAGTATAAAGATTTTAGAAATATTTAAATATTATTTAAATCTATCATTTAATTAAATCAGTCATTTAAATAAAAAAAATACAGTTGAAAACTCAAAATTGCTGGGGCAATTTAAGTTTTTAATAGTATTAAAATAATTGAAAAAAGCAAAAGAAGGTAAATAATAGATGAAAAGAAAAGAAACAGAAGAATGTACGTGTAGTAAACCCGAAATAAAAGAAGAACATCCTGAAGGGTGCACGTTGAATCAAATTATTAAGTGCCATGGAGACCAACCTATTAACGAGCTATTTAAACACATTCAATTAGACGAACAAAAATAAGATTACTATTAGAATTGGGGAATTATAATGAGCGCTATTATAGTAAATAATTTAGTTAAAACCTTTGAACTCTCTAAAGGAAGAAAAAGAGGAAAAATGAGTCCAAATGAACCACATAAAACAATGAATATTATTCGAGCAGTAGATGATATTAGTTTTGAGGTAAGAAAGGGAGAAATTTTTGGATTTTTAGGACCGAATGGAGCAGGAAAAACAACGACAATTCGGATGATGACGGGGGTATTGAGACCAACGAAAGGCAAAATAAAAATACTCGGTTTAGACGCTTGGAAAAACCAGATCGTTGTTAAACAAGTAACTGGAAATGTACCTGAAATGGCTAACGTCTATTTTTCATTTTCAGGATGGGAAAATCTAATGTTTATAGGAGAAATCTATGGAATTTCTAAAAAGGAACGAGTCATCAAGGCAGAGAGTCTTTTGAAAAAATTTGATTTGTATGAAAAACGAACTCTTAAAACCAAAAAATATTCTAAAGGAATGAAGCAACGATTATTGTTATGTATGGCTTTAATGACTAATCCACAAATACTCTTTCTTGACGAACCTACTGCTGGTCTTGACGTTCAATCATCTAAAATTATAAAGGATTTAATAAGAGAATACAACGAGCGTGGAGTAACTGTATTTTTGACGACTCATGATATGGATGTTGCTAATGAATTATGTGATAGAATCGCAATTATCAATCACGGGAAGATTATTAGCTTAGATACACCTGAGAATCTTAAAAAGTTAACACAAGATTATCAAGCGATTGATCTCCAATTTGTTGACGGAATGAATAAACAAGAAATCAAAAATCTTCGAAACATCAGAGAGGTTCAAGAAACTCAAGACGGAGTCCATGTTATTGTTGAAGATATTCATGAATCTATTTGTGAACTAGTTGATTACATTAAAACTCAAAATGTTAAAATAAAGCAGCTTAGTACCCATCAACCAAAATTAGAGGAAGCATTTCTAAAAATAATTGAAAAAGGTGGGAAAACTGATTGATGATAGTTTGGAATTAGAGGATTCTAAAATAAGGACTTTAATAATACAATTAAAAAGATCCTTTGTAATTGCTAAAAAAGATTTAAAAATTTATTACAATAAACCACCCGTTATAATTCAAGGAATACTCTTTCCAATAATTCTGTTTATAGCTTTAACTATAGGCAGGAATGTGGTTCCAATTTATGTGATTTCTGGATTAATGGCGATGATCACGTTTTTAACTTCAACTTCAATTGGACCAATTGTATTCCCTTGGGAAACAATGAGGAGGACATTTGAAAGATTAATAACTTGCCCAATATCGATAAAAACTATTCTTTTAGGGAGCGTTTGGAGCACATTTATTTATGGGATTATTTTTTCTTCACTACCCCTAATATTTGGAATGATTTTCTTATCAACAGAGCTCTCAATTAATTTAATTATTGTTATTGTTGGAATGGTTGTAGCCGGATTAGCATTTGCATGTTTTAGCCTTATTTTATCCGTGCCTTCTACCGATACTCCAGGAAATACTATGGTTTTTACTATTCTAATTAAATTTCCGTTGATATTCATAAGCCCCCTATTCATGCCAATAACATTATCTCCAATTTCATATATCTCTCCAATGACTTATTTCGTTGATATTGTTAACGTAGGTCTTGGCGATATTAGTGTTTTTGGATCACTTGGTTTACTTCTGGATATTGGAGTTCTAGTAGGATTTGGATTAGGATTTCTACTTTTAGCGTTTATATTACATGCGAAAACATTAGAAAAAAGATTTCGGGATTAAATTTAGCTTTTAATTCTTTTTTTATTTCTATTTCTGTCATTAGCATTAAATCAGTAGATTTTTGGTATAAGTTTGTATTTCACCCGAGTTCGATATTCCTCATATCCATCCATTCCCTCAATGAGCATATTCTCCTCGAATTTTATTCGGATTATTATTGCAAGTGCTCCAATAATTGCTGGAATTAAGGATATCCATGAGCCTAAAGCAATCGGTAATCCAACTATCATTATAATCGCTCCTGTGTAGAGGGGATGACGAACATGACTATATAAGCCGGTATCAATGAGTTTTTGGCCTTTATTTATATCGAGTAACTTTGAAGCGTAAGCATTTTGAACCATTGCAATAACCATGATAATAAGACCAAAATTCATGATTGCAAGCCCCACAATTTCTACTATGAAAGGAATTGGAGACCACCCATAGCGATAATCGAATGGAGGCAATACTATCGCACCAATAAATCCTATGCTCATAAGTGGCATTATGAACCAATCAGATCTTGCGGAACTTTTTGTTTTTTCTGTTACACCAACCTTTTTCACTTTCATCCGGTTCCTAATGACACGTGGATTCTTTTTATTTATGAGATAGTAACTGATAGTGAAGTTTACTACAAATGATATGATGAATAACCAACCCTCAAACCATCCCCAATCTTGAGCGAGAGGGAACAATATGATTATAAATACAGCCGAAATGTATACTGGGATGAGAGCTATTCCCCATAGAGGAAGTGGCTTATCAGACTTGTCAATTTTGTTTTGTTCTGTTTCATTTGTCATAGTTTTATTTAATAATTTTTAAAATTAAAAATTAGTGGAAATATTTAAATATGAAAAGAACTTATAGTCTCATATGAGAATATTCCCGTTTGAGAATATTGTTTGAGGATGAAAAATGGAAGTTTTAAGTCATAAACAGTTTGTTGTGCTAGGATTAATAGCAGAAACACCTAGTCATGCCTATAATATTAATCAAAGGATAGAAGAGAGAGGAATGAGAGATTGGACAGCAATAGGCAAGTCGTCGATATATCGGATAATGATTGAATTAGAAAACACAAAATTAGTTGAGTATTATGAAGAAGAAGTGGACCATCGAAAGCGAAAGGTATATACGATTACAGATTATGGTGCAAAAATACTAAAGGAAAAGGTTTATAATGTAATTAAGGGATTTATTGGTAAAAATGATGAGGATTTTTACGTCGCCTTTTCTATGCTTCCACTCTTGAACACGGATCAACTAATTAAAGCTTTTTCTTATTCAATAGGGACAATGAAAAAACATAAGGTTGAACTGGAAAATATGCTCAGCGTGAATCCTAATTTTCCGATCAATGTTTCAGGATTATTTATTCATCCTATAAAAATCCTTGAAACAGATATTTTGTTTATGGAATGGGTTATAGAAAAAATCAAAGAGGGAGATGAATTTGGCAAAAAAATATCTAGTAAATGATTTTATTCACAGAGTTGGTCATCATTGCGAATCATCTTCGATGAGAGATCTTTTTGAATTCCATGGTTTTCCAATGTCTGAACCAATGGCATTTGGTTTAGACGCTACGATTGGTTTTGGATTTTTCGATACCACCAATAGTGTTTCATTTATACCGGAATCAGAAATCCCCTTTTTCCTTGGAGGTAAGCAGGGAACTATCGAACCAAACTCTTTGGCTTGCCGCTTATTAGGGATCACACTAAGAAAGCAATCGTTTACTAGTGCGGATAAGGCATGGGAAGAGTCTAAAAGGATGTTAATCCAAAATCAACCTCTAATCCTCAAGGTTGATTTGGGTTATTTACCCTATTTTGAAGAGGAGGGAGATATTCATTTCGGGGGACATGCAATTACTTTAGCGGGTTACGATGAGGAAACGGGAATTGCTTATATAGGTGATACAGACCACGAAGGATTTCAGGAAATTTCTATTGAAAAATTAAAGGAAGCGAGGAGTTCTGAATATGGCCCAAAATTCATGCACCCTAGTAATGCTCAATTTTCTATGATAAGAAGACTTGATGGAAAACATCCACCCTTAGCAGCAGGAGTAAAAGTCGCGATTCAAAAAGTAGTTAATAATATGTTGCGATCATCAGTAAATACTAACGGTATTCAGGGATTGAAACAATTCGTTACTTCAATTCCTTTATGGAAAGAGAAATTACTGGGGGAAGCAAAAGATCCCCAGGGAAAATCCATCTCACGCGCCAGACTAATGTTTGAATTATTATATGGGTATATTGAAACTTGGGGTACTGGTGGAGCGAGTTTTCGCAATCTCTATTCCCAATTTTTAGAAGAATTACTAAGTCATCCTGAAGTTAGAGAAGGACCTAAAGCATGGACTACCGAAGATTTTAAGATCATAGAAAACAGTCTACCGATTATTAACGAATCTGCTAAGTATTGGACATTAATAGCTGATACTTTAAAAGAAGCGGCTGATGTGCATAAAAATGATTGTTTGGAAAACATAGATTTAAGTAAGTTGCAGGAACTTGCACTCCAAATTCTAAATAAAGAAGAAATGTTGTTTACTAATTTATTAAAATTAAAAGTGTAAAAGAGTATAAATCATGAATGAAAAAAATTTAGTTTCCCCATGTGGAATTTATTGTGGAGCGTGCAGATCATATTTGTTATTGAAAAAAGATCTCTTAGAAGAAAAGGGGTATAAAAGTGGTTGTAAAGGCTGTCGGATTAGAAATAAAAATTGTTCGTTTATAAAAAGAGATTGTGCGTTAATAAGAAAAAACGAAATTGAGTTCTGTTACGAATGCGACACTTTTCCATGCTCAAACTTGAAAAGGATTGATGAGAGATATTCAGAAAGATATGGTGTGAGCCCCGTTAAGAATTTAAAGAGACTTCAAGAGGTTGGATTTGAACAATGGATACAGGAAAAAGAAAAGTTATATCAATGTCCGGATTGCGGTGGAGAGATTTGCGTTCATGATGCTGAATGTTTTGATTGTGGCAATAAAATCAATCCAAATATAAAAAATTAAGGGGTAAAAATGTCATATAAAGAATCGTATATGGAAGAATTAAGGGGAAATTTTCTTAAATATATGAGGGAGGCTTTTCAATTGCTTCCAAAGATGGAAAAACCGAGAATACTTGATTTAGGCTGTGGGTCTGGTCAACCTACTATCGAGCTAGCTAACTTGACTAGTGGGGATATCATAGCGATAGATATTGACCAAGCGCTCTTGGATAAACTAAATGAAAAAATAAAGATAAGAAACTTAAAAAATAGAATAACGACAAAAAGAATGGATTTTTTAAAGAATGAATTTCCAGATAAATATTTTGATCTAATCTGGGAGGCGGGTGTAGTGCAGATCATTGGTTTTAAGGAAAGTTTCAATGCGTGTCATCGCATTCTAAAGGATGGGGGTTATTTAGTACTTGGACAAGCTATTAATACAATTGATAAAAATATTGATTTGTTATCTAAGAGTGGTTTCGAACTTATCAAACAATTAAACTGGCCTAAGGGTTGTTGGTGGACAGATTATTACGAACCATTAGAAAGAAAAATTAAGGATATCCGCGAGGGAAAAGAAGATGCTCATCTATTTGAAAATATTAAGGCTATTGAATCAGAAATTAGCTGGGTAAAAGCCAATCCCAATGAAAGCGATTGTGCTTATTATATATTACAAAAGAAAGGAGAAGGTTACCATCATGGATAAGATTAAAGTAGTGGGGGCAAGACTCCATAACTTAAAGAATTTAAATGTAGAAATCCCTAAAAAAAAAATGGTTGTTATAACCGGTGTGTCAGGTTCAGGTAAGTCAAGTTTAGCATTTGATATTATATTTGATGAAGGAATGAATCGTTATTTGCAATCTATTGGATTTCCTCCAAAATTTGAAGACGAGAAACCTTTCGATTTACTTGAGGGATTGAGTCCTACTGTAGCAGTGGAGCAGCGGACAACTCGCGTATTCAATCCTCGTTCTACGGTAGGAACTAAAACAAGGTTATATAACCTTCTCAGAATGTTGTATGCAACAGAGGGTAGACTAATTTGCCCTATATGTAAGGAGCCTGTGAATGAAAACCTTGAATGTGATATCTGTGGAATGGGCGTAGATCGTTTGGAAATTAAACATTTTAGCTTCAACGAACCAAGTGGGATGTGTTTAGCTTGTAAAGGGCGAGGATATCAAATGCACCTTACTGAAGAATTAATTGTACAAGATTATAACAAAAACCTCATACAAATTACTAAAGCTGGTTCTGCTGTATTTGCTGATCAAATTAGATTTGTTGAACAACTGCCAAAATTTTATGATTTTGATATAAATACTCCATATAAAGATTTACCAGAAGAAGTTAAACAAATCTTCTTGTATGGGAGCGGTAAAAAACTTTCCTTTGAGTGGGATTCGAAGACATTTACGGGAACCTTAGAAAGAGTATTCGAAGGGATTATCCCTCATATAGAACGTGCTCTAACAGAATCAAAGAGTGCGTATCGACGAGATAAGATCCATAAAAATTTCATGTCATTAAAAAAATGTGAAGATTGTGAGGGATATAGAATAAACGAGCAAGCCAGAAGCGTAAAAATTGGAGATAAACATCTCGGTGAGATAGCAGTGATGCCAATTGATCAATTAATCTCATTTTTAGAAGAATTGACAAGAAATTATCTTTCAACTGTTCAGGGAAAGAATATATGCGAGATTGTAATCAAAGCACTTAATAGTATGAAGGATGTAGGATTATCGTATATTCACTTGAATCGAGCATTACCCACTTTAAGTGGTGGAGAACTCCAGAGACTATCATTAATGACTCATTTAGATGCAGGTATTGATTCTCTTATATATATTTTAGACGAGCCAAGTATGAGTTTACATGAACGAGAAAAGGATTCACTCATCGAATTCTTGAAGAAATTAAAAGATTTAGGAAATACTATTATAATTGTTGAACACGACAAACGATTTATTGAGATCGCTGACGAGATTATTGACATTGGTCCAGGGGCAGGAATAAATGGGGGAGAATTAGTTTTCCAAGGTTCACTAGAAGGATTGAAAAATACTAGTAATTCCTATACAGGACAATTTCTTACAGGTAAAATATCATTACCTCAAAAATCAGATGAATCAAAAAAGGTAATAAGCAATTCAACAGAATATCTTACAATTAAAAATGCTAAAACCAATAATTTAAAGAATATTAAAGTTAAAATCCCTTTAGGCATGATGGTAGGTATAGCAGGAGTGTCTGGCTCCGGAAAAAGTTCTTTAATCTTGGATACCTTAGTTCCATTATTACAACCATTTTTCAAGCGCGGCGTAGATAAAAATAAAAATAATGAAAATGGGGAGGAAGAAAATAGTGAGGAGTTTTCAGAGTACTCTGGAATGGTTAGCGGATGGGAAAATTTAGATGAAGTTATAGTTGTTAATCAAAAACCAATATCAAGAGTTAAAACATCTACTCCTGCGTCATATATAGGAATTTGGGATAAAATTAGAAATAACTTCTCAAAACTAGCAGAATCAAAAAAGCGTAAATACAGTGCGGGTCATTTCTCCTATAATTCTGATAAGGGACGATGCCCTTCATGTAGAGGTACAGGTGAACAAGACTTAAAAATATCGTTTTTAAGCAGCTTTAATATCATTTGTAAAGAATGCCATGGGCTCAGATATAAACCAGAAATCTTGGATGTGAAATATAAAAATAATTCCATTGCAGATGTATTAAATAGGACAGTTTCAGAAGCTTTACAATTGTTTAAATCAGATGCAAACATATCTAATGTCCTTCAGATCCTTGAAGATATTGGAATGGGATATATAACCTTAGGACAACCAGCTCCAACATTAAGTGGTGGAGAAGCTCAACGTGTAAAACTTGCGAAGGAACTTGGAAGAGCCAGAAAAACGAAATCTCTATACATTTTAGACGAACCTACAGTTGGATTATCCTTTTATGATGTAGTAAAATTAATGGAACTTTTAGATCAATTAGTACGAGAAGGAAATAGCGTTTTAGTTATAGAACATGATCCTGAAATCTTATCATATTGTGATTATCTTATAGAATTAGGTCCAGAAGGAGGCCCGAAGGGAGGAGAAATAATAGCAGAAGGTCCCAAAGACAAGATTAAAGAGAATATCAACTCAAAAACGGGTTCTTATTTAAATTAATTAGATGTTAAAAGTATTATGGAAATCAAAATTCGAGGGGCACAAGAGCATAACTTAAAGGATATTGATGTAGATATCAAAGATGGACTTACTGTGGTAACTGGTGTATCAGGATCGGGAAAGACTTCACTTATTTTTGATACTTTGTACAAAGAAGCTCGTCGTAGATTTTTGGAGGTATTTTCAGTTAACAAAGATGAGATGAATTTAAGCCCCGCTAAGGTGAAATCTATTAATGGGCTAGGGCCTATGGTAGCACTGGGTCAGAATATTCTTAATAGAAATCCCAATTCCAGTTTAGCGTCTGCAACAGGGCTAATTCCTCTATTAAAGATTTTGTTCGCCAGATTTGGAGAGAGAAAGTGTCATGTATGTGGTAATAAAATATCAGTCTTACGAGAAGATGAGATTGTAACAAAAATTGATAGGTTAAAAAATAAGGAGTCATTGAAGATTTCTGCTCAATTGGTAAATAAAGTAAAAGGGAGTCATCAAACCTTAATCGAACTTTTAAAGAAAGAATTTGGTTCTGAAGCAGTTATTATAGATGGAACTCCAGTGATAAAAAAACTAAATCCAAAAGAACCCCATGAAATTCAAATTCAAATTGGCCAAGTATCAAGATACACCAATCTTAATACAATACGAGGTATTATCCAAACTGTATCCTCATTAGGTGCAAGTTCGTTAATTGTTGAGGGTAAATCAGGAACCTCTCTTATTTCCCGAGTTCCTTCATGTTCAGAATGTGGAACTTGGTTCAGGGACCTAGAACCTACACATTTTTCGAAAGCTTGTCCCCATTGTAAGGGAGAAGGCTGCAAGAGATGTAATGATACGGGATATCACCCTTTCGCATCAAATATTACTTGGGAGGGTTTTTTGTTTCCCGAGGTATTAAAAAAATCAGTAAAAGAATTAAGCACTTTTTTTTCTAAAGAAGATATACCTATTTCTATAAGATTATTCCAAGAAATAAAGAAACGGCTATACGCATTAAATTCTGTAGGCTTAAATTATTTGACTTTAGACCGAATTTCGCCAACCTTATCTAGAGGGGAATCTCAAAGAGTTAGATTAGCTATAGCATTATTGAGCGAATTAGAAGATATTACTCATTTACTTGATGAACCAACAATTGGTCAGCATCCAGCAGATATTGCACGACTATTACCTGTGATTCAGAATCTTGCAGGTCCGGTAATTTTTATTGAACATGACCGGTTAGCTACAGTATTTGCAGATAATGTGATTGATATTGGTCCTGATGCAGGAAGAGAAGGGGGGGAAATTATATTTACAGGGACTCCCGCGGAATTATGGAAAGCCGATACTCCCACAGGTAAATACTTTAGTTTAAAAGAAAGGGTAATCATTCCCAAACATAGACCCAAACCTCAGAATTTTATAACAATAGAAAAAGCCTATAAGAATAATCTGAAAAAAATTGATGTTAATATTCCCCTAAATCGTCTAACGGTTGTTACAGGAGTGTCTGGTTCAGGAAAGAGCACTCTTGTGGAAGAAGTTTTATTTGCTACATTAAAGGGAAAAGAACCTATAGGTTGTGACGGTATTAAAGGTCCAAAAGTCAAATCTATCATGGTAGATCAAGCTCCAATTGGGAAAAATCCTAGATCAAATCCTGCTACCTATACGAAGATAGCTGATATTATTAGAAAGCTTTTTGCTAAAGCTACTAGACTCAAAGCTACTTATTTTTCCTTCAATACTCCAGAAGGTCAATGTCCAACATGTAAAGGGATGGGTGCCCTCGAAATTAAGATGAGATATTTACCCTCTAATTGGCTCACTTGTCCAGAATGTAATGGTCAAAGATTTTCTGAAGATATTCTTGCTAAAAAGGTAAAATTTGAAGGAAGCGAATATTCTATCGCAGAGTTTTGTGAACTTCCAATTTCAGAGGTTACAAGGATTTTTGATCAAGAAAAAAGATTATCTACAGAATTTCTTAATTCCATTAAGCAAATGCTAAAAGCCCTTAACGATATCGGTTTAGGATATCTTTCTCTAGGTCAACCCTCTCCAACTTTATCTGGAGGTGAAGCTCAGCGAATTAAATTGTCAAAATACCTTGGAAAGAAGACTTTAAAAGATACCTTAATAATTCTCGATGAGCCTTCAACAGGATTACATCCGCAAGATCTAGCAGGATTATTAACAATTTTAGATAGGTTAATTCAAAATGAGGCAACTATTGTTATTGTTGAACATAATATTGACATAATAAGAGCTGCTGACTGGATTATAGACCTTGGGCCAGGTTCGGGGCCTAATGGAGGAACTATCATATATCAAGGGGGGTTAAAGGAATTTATGGGCATCAAAAATTCTCTTACAGCACAAGCATTAAGTGCAGAAAGTAGTATCTTACCTTTAACTCAAAAAGATAAAAAAGAAAGAGAAAGTTCAGAAAATATTATTATCCAAAACGCACATCTTCATAACCTAAAAAATGTAAGTGTTTCAATACCAAAAAGGAAATTTACTGTGGTCACGGGAGTTTCTGGGTCTGGCAAGTCTAGTTTAATAATTGATACCCTTGAGAGAGAAGCAAGACGTAGATATTTAGAAACGCTTTCAATGTATGAAAGACAAAGCACTAAAGAAAGCAGTGAAGCTCTAGTAGAAAATATTCAAGGTTTGGGAATTACAGCATTAATAATTCCTGAAAAAATCATACAAGGCTGGTACCTTAATCTTCGAAATACTATAGGAAAAGTTACCGATATTATCCTCTATTTAGCAAATATTTTCTCTTATATGGGAAAAAAAACTTGTCCTAACTGTAATCAATGGATGAAAAGAGAGGAAAAATGGTATTGTAATGAATGTGATATCTCAATTCAATTTCCTAAACCAAGACATTTTATTAGTACAAACTACTCTGCAGCCTGCCTTAAATGCCATGGAGTAGGTTCGTTTCAAGTCCCTAATCCAAATAAATTAATAACTCACCCTGAAAAACCTTTATGTAAGGGAGCTATGTATTCGCCAGGATTTTTTCCTAAAGGCTATTTATGTAAACCTTATAACGGCGGTTATTATGTTGTTCAAGCTCTCGCAACTCGTTATGGTTTTGATCCATTTTTAACACCTTGGAATAAAATATCTGAAGAAGCAAAAAATTCATTCTTATTTGGAGATGGAAAACCTTTAAATGTAGAATATGAAAATAAAAAAGGAGAAGTGTATAGTAGAGAATTTGTTTTTCAAGGTTTTTATGAACAATGGTTAAGAGATTGGGATGTAGGAGGTACTTATACAGATAAGGCATTATGTGATGAATGTAATGGATTGAAATTGCGTCCTCAATATCTTGCTGTAACTCTTAATGGGTATAATATACCTGAATTATGTGATATTCCGTTAGATAAACTTTATAAAATACTAACAAAAGCGAAAATAGAGAATAATGTCCCAAGTTTTGTGATAAATAGTTTTAAAGTAATTTTAACTCGTTTGGAATTTCTAATCAAAACAGGATTAGGTTATATTAAACTAAATCGCGTGGCTGAGACTCTCTCTGCTGGAGAAGCACAAAGAATACGAATAGCTGGATTATTAGGTAGTGATTTATCATCGTTAATAGTTTTACTAGATGAACCATCGAGGGGTTTACATCCTTCCGAGATACAAACATTACTAGAAGTACTAATGGATTTACGCGATAAAGGTAATACAATTATAACTATAGAACACGATCCGTTATTCATGGACATCGCTGATCATATTATTGATATGGGGCCTGGAGCTGGAATTAATGGGGGTGAGATAGTAGCTAGAGGAACATCAGGAGATATTATAAAAGCTCAAACTATTACAGGGGAATGGTTAAGCGGAAAAAAGAAATTCAAAGCATCAAGGAAAATTCGAACACCTGAGAACTGGTTAAAGCTTTATGGAGCAAGAGAAAATAACTTAAAAGGTGATGTGGTTGAGATCCCTCATGGACTCATTGTAGGTTTATGTGGAATTTCAGGTTCAGGAAAAAGTACGTTATTAATTGACACATTAGGAAGAGCTTTAGTACCTATTAAACACACAACCTCAGTATCTCGAGAGCCTATTGATCCAGGGAAATATGAGAAGATTGAGGGTAATTTATCACAAACAATACTAGTAGACCAATCTAGAGCAAAAATTGGAAGTCCTCTTAAATTTTTAGGGCTGGAGCCCTCTATAATCAAAATATTTGCTGAAACAGAAGATGCAAAGATTTTAGGATTAAATGATAATAAATTAAAAACAAGATGTTCTGTTTGTAATGGACGTGGTTATATCAAAATAGACATGAAATTTTTACCAGATGTTGTCGAAAATTGTGAAACCTGCAATGGATCGGGTTATCAAGCTGAAGCATGGCAGGTATATTTTGAAGGAATTTCGTTACCTGAAGTAAATAATTTAACGGTTGAAGAAGCATATGAATTGTTTAAAGACTTTCAAACGATTGCTACAAAGCTAAACTTTGCAATACAAGTGGGGCTTGGTTATTTACAATTATCTCAACCAGCCCGCACATTATCTGGAGGAGAAGCTCAAAGACTTAAAATTGTGAAGGAATTATCCAAAAAATCAAATAAGAAAACTCTTTATATTTTAGACGAACCTACTATTGGACAACATTTGGAAGATGTTTCTAATTTAATCGATACTTTACACCTATTAGTTGATAAGGGCAATACTGTGGTCGTTATTGAACATCATCCCCATTTGTTAGCATCTTGTGATTGGATCATAGAACTAGGACCCGGAGCCGGTCCAGAAGGAGGTAGGGTAATAGCTAAAGGTCCCCCTGAAGAAGTAGCAAAATTGAATACACCAACCGCACCATATTTAAGAAAAATAATGGAGGGAGGATTGTGACCTGGGTTCCACTTTTATTGACTGATCCATCACCTTGCTTAAGATATTTAGTTTTAACGGAATTGTTGGATTATTCCGAGGAAGAAGAAGAAGTTCAAGAGCTATCAGAAATGAGAGAATTAGATCCACTTGTTGCAAACTTATTCAAACTTCAAAAACCTAATGGATCTTGGGATTCGTTTGATTTGTCTCGGGTGACTTCTAGTGCTAATCTTCAACTAACTTCAATGGCATTACAAAGACTAGGCTATTTTGGATTTGATTCTTCTTGTCCAGTAGTGCAGAGAGGAGCAGAATATCTGTTTTCAAAACAGCAGGAGGATGGTTCTTGGCCAATACCAGGTAAAAAAGAACTTACAGATGAAGAATATGGATATCAAATGATGCCTGTTCAGACCGCAATTCCACTTTTAGGATTAGTTATGTGTGAATATGCAAACGACAAAAGGAGCGAGAAAGCATTTGAATGGATAATGCAACAACGCTTAAAAGATGGTGCATGGCCAGTTGGTTTATCTGCAGGTAATTATGGAGGGATAGCTGGGTATCGTCGACTTGCACATTCAAGATGGGGGTGTAGATCCAATACAACAGCAGTACTAAGTTGTCTTGCTTATCACCCTAAGCTTAGAAAAAGTGAAGAAGCTAAGCGTGCTTTAGATTTAGTGCTTGGAACAGACTCAAAATTAAGAACAAATCTGGGTTTTATGATCGCTCGTATTATAGGGTTAGAAAAATCAATTGGAGTAATAACATATATGGCCAAATTTGATATTTCTCATATTCTAGATCTTTGTCGGAGAGTAGGTGCAACTCAAGATGATGATAGAGTTTCAGATTTAATCGAATTTGTAAAGATGGAACAAGGAAAATATGGATTATGGGAAAATCTTAGGTATCCTCAAGTTACTCGTTGGTTAACATTTGATTTATTACGCTCACTTTCAAAAATAGAGGTAAATAAAGATTGGATAAGTTTTGAACCTAAAACTCCCTTTAAAGCATATTTTGAGAAAATAAGAAGGTTTTGATTTCTCAGATCTATTACGATGTTTTAGCTAAACTTCTAGAATACTTATATATTACAAAAAAAACAAAAAAAAAAGAATTAGATTTGGAAGTATTATATTCTCTTAGATAATGCTAATAGTACTACGCCTAAAACAGCTAATGCTCCTCCTCCCGCAGCTAGACCAATAAGGAGCGTATTTCCAAGAGCATATGGCTCCATTGGTAAACCCAATTGCTCCTTTGCTAACGCATTTACGATTTCATCCCTAAATTGTAGTAGCCAATCAAGAATTTGGGTCATTTGTGCAGTAGAAAGACCACTATTATTAGTTCTTAAATCTTCATATGTAGTACTGGATAAAATTGCATTATACCACTTATTTATTCCACTTGCACTTACGAGTGAATATTCGCTTGTCTCATCCCAGAGTGCATCACATTGAAAAACTGTTAAGCCTGTTGAACCTTCTGTTAAGCCCACTTCGAAGTAGGGAGGTCCTAGTATAGGTGGATCAAGTTCACTTAAAAATCCGTCAGGTAAAATACTTAGACCCTGAATAGTACCGTTAGCCCATTGTTCATAAAATGAAAGTTGAGCAAGTTGTGGTATAGTAAATCCTGTTTCATACTCAATAAGTTGTGGAACTCGTACTGTGAGAAAACCACCCAACCAGGCTAGAAGCGCTGTTAATTCACCTGCCGATATACCGAATGTTGATATTAATGCACTTTGAAGAGTTGCGTTTGTAATTGCTCCAAGCCAGACTAAGATACCATCCATATTAACAAAAGTGTAAGCATTCGCTTCGTCCCATAAATTCATAGTTTCAATAAGTGAAAGTCCACTAGGACTTGGCAATCCAACTTCGAAATATGGTGCCCCCGCAAATAAAGCACTAAGTTCACTTAAAAATCCACCAGGTAAAACTGCTGCCCCCTGTATTGTCCCATTAGCCCATTGTTCATAGAATGCGAGTTGTGCTAGTTCTGGTATAGTATACCCGGTTTCGTCCAAAAGCAAAAGTGGGACGAGATTAGTCATAAAATTCCCTAGCCAACCTAGTAGTATGATTAATTGATCTCCATTCAGACTAAATGCTCCGATTAAATAACCTTGGAGGGTTCCATTTCCTTGCATCGCACCAACCCATACTAAAATCCCACTATCGTTTACAAATGAGTCTGAATTTGAATCATCCCAGAGATCCATGCATGTGGGTACTGTAATGTTAGTGGGATTTGGAACGCCTGCTTCAAGACCTTTAGTATCTGCTGGTAGCGTATCCTTGAAGAGACTTAAATCAATTCCATCATCAACAATCGTGCCATTAGCCCATTGAGAGTAAAATACTAATTCAGCATACTGTTCTATGGTATATGGTGGTGAATATGTTGATTTAACCACAACATCCCATAGATAATTTACTATATAACCTCCTAGAGGAGCCAGTTGCGTAGCCCAAGTAGCATTGTAAATAAATTCCATTGTAGATCTATTAGCGCCTATATCAGCAAATGCCCAGGACCAGAATTCCATCCAACCTAATAAACCAATACCTAATTCATCTTCTAATAATCCCGGAGCAGTAGAATATCCATTTAATATTCTATCTTGGGCAATGGGTGTAAAAGTAAGATTGCCCATACCAGTATATTCTGAAGGTCCTTGAGGTAGTACAGTTGGAGGATACCAACCACTGAAGCTTGCATTGTTGAACCACTGTTCATAAGCACCAGGTAAAGAGAAGATTAATGCATATACAGCAAATATGCTATTATTAATAGCTTGGACGGCTCCTGAACCGTTGATTATCGCAGGTAATGCTGCTACTGCCTCATCCTTAAGACCGTCTAAGACCGCAGGTGTTGTGAGAACGGGTAGTTGTGTTTCTAAGGTAATAAGTGCTTCTGCTTCAATACCCAAAAGAACATCCGGTGTACCTAAAGGGGGTAACTGTTCTTCTAAAGATGGAAGGGCTTCCTCTTCAATAGCTAAAAGTGCATCAGGAACTCCTTCAGCAATTTGGTTGACGAAAGTTTGGTTTAAAACAAATCCTGTTGGTATTAAACCACCACCAACAACGAGTAAAATTATTCCTATTATTAATTTAGATTTTGCCATAAATAATAATTTGTTAGGTGTTTATTTAAAGGTTATCAAAAATATTTGGAAAAAATATGAAATAACTATTGGCTTATCTTTTTATAGTACAATTAAACTAACGAAACTTTTAGAGCAGATTGTACAGGATGGAAAATTTTCAGAAAAAAAAATTAATTAATGATTAAAATAGTGACACAAGATCGTGACAAGATCGTGACAACATTTAAATATTCGTTTTTCTATTTACTACTAAGTAGAAAATATTGAATTTATTTTCTAGTTAGAAATAAAATAGAAACATTAAATAAAAACAACAAAAGGGGTTTTGTATGTCAGTCAATGGTGATTTTATAGGTGGAAGACCGTTAGTATTAGATAATGGGACTGGAATATCTAAGAATGGTTATGCAGGTGAAGATCAACCTCGTTCTGTGTTTCCAACCGTAGTAGGTAAGCCAAAATATGGAAACATAATGCCTGATGTGAAAGAATATTCACGGGAATGGTATGTTGGAGAGGAAGCCGTAGAACTTAAAGGTCTTATGAACCTTCATTTTCCAATTGAACACGGAGTAGTAGACGATTGGCCTTCAATGGAACGGATTTGGCATTATACTTTTTTTACAGATCTTAGGATTGATCCGTCAGAACATCCAATTCTCTTAACTGAAGCCCCCTTAAATCCTCGGTTAAATAGAGAAAAAATAGCAGAGATAATGTTTGAAACATTTAATGTACCCGCTCTTTATATTGCTACACAGGCAGTATTGTCACTTTATGCTTCTGGTAGAACAACTGGATGTGTTATTGATATTGGAGATGGAGTCTCGCATATAGTACCGATTTTCGAGGGATTCGCCCTCAGTCATGCAATTCAAAGAGTTGACCTTGCAGGTAGAGATATTACAACCTACCTGCAAAGGTTATTAAGGCAAAGAGGTTACAATTTCACAACTTCAGCAGAAAAGGAGATTGTAAGAGATATCAAGGAAAAACTGTGTTA
The DNA here is from genome assembly GCA_016839745.1 of Promethearchaeota archaeon. Lineage (GTDB taxonomy): Archaea > Asgardarchaeota > Lokiarchaeia > Sigyniarchaeales > SOKP01 > SOKP01. Next base: position 3,781 of record JAEOTS010000041.1, on the reverse strand, counting down.
TATTTCTATGGATCCTGAAAAGGAAGTAATACTTTCGAAGAGAGTGTCTGGAATGGAGAAAAATTACATGATGCCTGACGGTGAAGTTATCAATATAGGTTTAGAGAGATTTTTAGCTCCAGAATGCTTCTTTAATACATCTGTAATTGGTAAAGAATTGAATCCTTTAGATGATTTAATCGTAGAAGCCGTATCTGATTGTGATGTAGACCTCCGGAGAGATCTTTACAACAATATAGTTCTTTCAGGGGGTTCAACAATGTTTCCGGGAGTTAAAGAGCGATTAACAAAAGAGATAAAAGAGTTAATTCCAGAGTCAATCGATGTTAAGATAATAGCTCCCCCAGAGAGAATGTATTCGGTTTGGATTGGGGGTTCAATCTTAAGCTCTTTGAAAACATTCAGGAGAATGTGGATAACGAGAAGAGAATATAAGGAAATGGGTCCCGAAGTAATACATCGATGTTTTTAAATTAATTTCAATATTTTTTTTTTAATAATAAGGTATGAGGTAGAAAACTATGGAAGAGATATTAGCTAAAATTGATTATGATATACAAAAAGATCCTGAAATTATAGCGGCTGCAATTATTGATGGAAAAAACATTGTAATTTATTCAACAGATAATTGGAACATTAGTGAAGATATTGAGCATATTAATTCTATTTGGGGTAAAAAAGAAGAGAGATACCTATATCTAACAGGGAATAAATACACAATATTACAGAACACTTTAGAGAGACTCATTGCCGTTTCCATTAATAAAACTAAAAAAAAGGTTATAAGTCAAGAGAGTATTGTTGGATTTAAAGATAGTGAAAGGACGGTGTTATGTAAAATCCCCCAGAACCCGGGAGGGCAGTCTTTATTATTTGCAGTCCCGAAAACTGCTAATATCTTAAGAGAACTGAGCTCGAATGATCCATATATTAAACCAGAAAAATCTTTTGGAGAAGTTAAAGAATTTGATTTAACACCTAAAATTCTTTCTGATACATCTCGAGTTTTTGAAAAATTAGGAATCAATAGAATGGGTATCAGTGAAGATGAGGCGAAGGTTTATTTATCTCTACTAAGAAAAGGTGAGAATGGGGAAAAAATAGGTAATTTAGATAAAGAACTTGATTTAAAAAGAACGCATATATATAGGATAATCGATCGCCTTGTAGAGAGAGATTGGGTTGAAAAAATCGCAATTTTTCCTAAAGCTGCAAAAATTTTTGTAGCTAAACCCATTCTTGACTTAATTGAAGGATTAATTAAGGAAAAAAAGGAAGAAATAAAGATTTTAAAAGGTTTCAAATTGGTCTTAGGAGAAAATATTCAAAATGGGTGGAAAATAGACACTTCAGACACTAGAGATTTAAAAGAACCATTTGACATTGAAATCCAAGAGATTATAGGATTCGAAAAGGATTGTGGAATAGTTGTATTTGAATATGATAGGTTGATTAAGGATGAGGAAAATCTGGATAGAGTTAAACTACGCCTTTACTCTGAGAAAATTAAACACCAAATATTAGAACATAACATAATGGATTTGGAAAATATTAAGATTGTTGAATCAAAAATTGATGATTATTTAGCTGCAGAAGTTCAAATAAAATTTATAGAAAATAGTATTACAGCAAAAAATTTAAGTAACAATTGGGTTAATGTAGCGAAATTAGTAGCGATTCCAATAGATAATAGAATTTATGTAATATGGGGTTCTGAACAGAAATTCCCATATTTAATGAATATTATTAAGAACTTAAAATGAAAATTATTTTGATTTATTAATAATTAGTAAATCGAACAAATCCATTTTAATTTCATACTTGCTTTTTAAATCAGTTTCATCCAAAATATCTCGTATTTCCTCTGGGGTATATCCTGCCATTATCGATGTTTTCCAATAATAACTTATCTCTTTAGATATCATTAATTTTGCAACATTAAATATTACTTTAGCACCTAATCCAATATCTCTTCGGCCGTCTCCAATGCAAAATATTCCATTTGGTTTAACCACTCGAGCAATTTCGTTGAAAACACGTATTGGATTATCCCAGTGGTGTAAGCTATCATGAGTTATGATAACATCAAAAGAATTATCTTTTAATTGAAACATATCAGCAGCATCTCCGTGCAAAAACTCTATTCGATCTTTAACACCTTCATCCTCTATGTTTTTACTTGCTACCCTAATCATATCTTCCGATATCTCCATTCCTGTTATTTTTAACGTAGGGTTTTCCTGAGCCATGACAACAGTTATCCACCCCGGCCCAGGACCAATTTCAAGAACTTTAGAATTGTCCTTTACATTCAATTCATAGAGGATAAATTTCACAAAATTGCGATATTCTCGCATTCTTTTTTTAAATTCTTTATTTAATTCTTCCATATTGAGCTCAGGCATATCTGTAATTGCTTCTCCTTCAGGAACTCTTGGAGGAATCTTTTTACTTTTTGATTTACTCAATTTTCTTATCACTTTTTTTTGTTATAGTACTAATAAAATCTGATTCATATTTAAAGCTCAGTTTATTGTCAAGCAGCATTGACAACTAGATTAAATTTTAATACAACCCGAGTGATTCAATTATATAGCTATGGAAGAACACAATATAAAATCAGAAATTGCTGAAAAATACAAAGACGATATTCTTGCTTTTGGATTATTAGAAGATGAAGCGATTGTATATTTATCACTATTAAAACGAGGTTCAAGAGGAGAGGTTGTAGGACGCATTAAAAACGAATTAGAGCTTGGTAGGACTACAATTTATGCAATAATGGAGAGGTTATCCACAAAAGGATGGGTAATTGCTGAAGATATCTCTGAAAATCCTAAAAGGATTAAATATATTGCAAAATCACCTTATTCAGTATTTAATGAAAAGATTGAGGAAAAGGAAAAGGAACTAAAATCATTAGAAGAATGTAGCCTCTATATAGGAGATAACCTTGAACAAGTGTACCAAGGAGCAAAAAAGCTCACAATTGATACAATCCATCCCGGAGCAATAAAATATTTAAAACCATTAGTGGAAAAAGGTTGGAAAATAAAATCTGAAGTAATAGAATATTCAGATTCCGCTGGGAGATTAACACTTGATTACGAATTAAAAGGCCATAAAGGATTTCCAAAAGATTGTGGTCTAATTATCTTTAATTTCAACCGGAATATTGAAAATGATGAAAATTTAATAAATGAAGCAATTAGAGTATTTAAATCTAAAACAGAATATGAAATACGCAACGATAAAATCCCCGGATTTGAGGATGTTAATCTTAAAGATACAAGGTTTCATGATTATCCGGGATTAGATGTATTTGTTAAGGTGAAATATAAGAAGAAACAGTGGTTAGTTGGTAAAGAAGTTGTTCTTCCTATCCAGAATAAAATATTTTTGTTATTTGGAAATCCGGAAAATTTTCAATTTCTATATGACACAATAGTTCATTTAGAAGGTTTTCATCATTTAGTCTGAAATTCCATTAATTAATCTGATTTTTGATTTTAGTATAGAAGTCTACAATAATCTTTTGTCTTTGTTCAGCTATTTTTTTTGATTCATCTAAGTATAATCTGTCATTTAAACACAAAATTTTATTTTCTAAATGATGAATAACTTGTTCGATTCCCCCGTAATTTTTTATCGTAAATCCTATAGTTCTATATAAGCCGATCGCCCCAATCGCATCCAATTTATCTGCGTCGGACAATATTTTAGCTTCGAGAGTTTTAGGTTCCATGTCATTAGAAAATGAGTGAGCCCGAATGCAATGGAT
>JAEOTS010000040.1 GCA_016839745.1 Promethearchaeota archaeon | reverse complement strand
CTAATAAATCGGCGAAGAATCCCGATGAAATCATCCCTATAGGAGATACGGCACTTGTAATGACGATGATTATTGACATCGCTCTTCCTATTTTTCTTGGAGGTATAATTGTCTGAATTAGTGTCATTAGCAAGGAATTGATAATAGCAGTAGCGAAGCCTAAAATTAAAGGTCCTATTCCTAGAAACCAAAAAGCGCCTTCTGGAGAGAGTAGATAAAAAAATACTCCTAATAGCTGGAAATACATTAGTTGAATCATGGTTAATACGTATTTTTTCCACTTTTTCTTAATCATTACGACTATTGCTCCCGCTACAATCCCGATTTGGTAGAGAGCTGTTATTAGTGCCAAATCAAACTCAGTTCCAGAACGAGTTTCTAAGATATAAAATGGAGTAAGTACGAAGAATGGCATGGCGAAAAAACTTATGCCAGCAAAAACTACTAATAAGGAAATTAATCCCTCAACTTTCTTGAATGCTAATAAACCCTCTTTAAAATCCTTTTTAAACTTCGATTTCCTCTTTTTTTTCCTTTTATCAATAGGGAGTTTTAATAAAATCGAAGGAATTAACGCAATCGTAAATGTGATAATATCGACCCAAAGGATTTGAGCAATGGTCAAAAATGCCATTAGAAAAACAGCAATTACAGGGGATAAAATATTAAGTAAGCCCATTAATAAAAAGCTAACAGAATTAATCTTTGAGAGATATTTTTGAGGAACCATAAAAGGGACTATTGAAACTATAGCAGGTTGATGGAATGCCTGGCAAATTCCTCGAAATACAATTAAAACTAATATTGGGATTAAATTGATTGCTCCAATAACAAACAGAATTATAAGCCCCAAAGTAAAGATTGCCTGGCAAAGATCGGATATGATAATTATCTTCTTTTTATTCCAGCGATCGACATAGACACCAGTAAACGGAATTAAAAGTATAACTGGAGCATAACTAAGGAAGTAGGTGATTGATAAAATTGGAAGACTTTTAGTTTCATCAGTAATCCACAATATTATCGCAAACATAACGATTGACGATCCGAAAAGCGATGTCAACTGACCAATTAATAAAAAGATAAAACTTCTAAACTTTTCTTGGTCGGTAGGTAGCTTTTCGATAGGTTCTTTACTATTAGAATTATCGAAACTAGATTGCTCCATATCTCATTTAATTGTAAATTTAATAAAAAGTTTAATAAAAGATAAAATTTTTGATTACATCTATATCATTAATTAACCTCAATCGTGTTTTTAATTAAGATGGTGAAAGAAAAATACTTATAGATTTATTCTCAGGAGCTGGTGGACTATCTTACGGATTTGTTTCAGCAGGTTTTAATATTGATTTAGCAATTGAACTAGAAAAGAATTTTTTTGAGTCATATAGGTATAATCACCCCAAAAGCTTAACCCTTAATGAAGATATAACGATCCTAGATTGTAAAGAAATTGATGATACCTATATTAAGGGGAAGAAAGTTGAAGGAATCATTGGAGGACCTCCATGCATAGGTTTTTCGTCGGTTGGGAACAGGAGACCTGACGATCCCCGCAACATGTTAGTCTTTTTCTTTATAAAATGGGTTGAATATTTTAAACCTAGATTTTTTGTTATGGAAAACGTTAAAGGGATACTTACTATGGGTAAAGGGCAAGTCGTGGAAAAAATCGAGCAAATGTATCGTGATATCGGTTATAAATGCAAAGTACATGTATTACTCGCCGCAGATTACGGTGTACCTCAATTAAGGGAGAGAGTTTTTTTTATAGGGACAAAAGATAAAAGCATTCCAAATATAAAGATACAAAAAACACATCAAAAAGAAGTTAAGGACAAAACTACAAACGCTTTACCACTTTATTTAAAAGTTAAGGACGTTTTATCAGACATATTACATAGTACTCCTTCCAATGCTCCTAAACGCAAGATTTTAGTTAAGGATTATAGTGAACCTCCAAAGACAAAATATCAAGAGTATTTGAGGAAAAATTCGGATAAGCTCTATGAACATATAGCACCAAATCACAGTCAAAAAGTAATTGATAGGATTTCTCATGTTAAGCAAGGTAAAAATCACGCTTCTTTGCCGAAAGAATATCAATTAAAAGGAGGTTATCCAAATATATATGGTAGACTACACCTAGATAATCCAGCAGACACAATAACGGGTAATTGTGGTTGCGTTAGTGCCCCGGGAAGATTTATTCATCCTACTCAAAATAGAGCAATCTCAGTTAGAGAAGCTGCTCGGCTTCAATCTTTTCCTGACGAATATAGATTTTTTGGGAGCATGAGGGATATGTATAGACAGATTGGAAACGCGGTACCTCCTTTATTGGCTAAGGCAATTGCAAAAGCAATAAAAGAAGTAATAAATTAAAAAAATGTTTTTAGGCATTCTTTCTCTTTTAAGAATTTTAAGAATTTTGAGCTTTAAAAACTTAGAAAAAAAATATTATTGTTCTTCAGAATAGTTTATTTGCCATCCGATTCCAAACGAGTCCTCAAACATCATATACCATGAACCCCAGAATCTTTTTTCGAAAGGCATAATTATGGTAAACTTCTTTTTCTGAACTTTCTCGTT
>JAEOTS010000039.1 GCA_016839745.1 Promethearchaeota archaeon | reverse complement strand
TAAAAAATATTGTGTCAATCGAGCAAATCCTCAACGAAAAGAATAAAACAATAATGATCAGGACTTCTAAATATTCGAAAGAGCCATTTGATACAACTAAAATTGAAGATTATTTGGTTAAAGAGGGACAAGTGGAAAAGTTTCTTGCAAAACAAATAGCTAAGGAAGTTGAAGAGCGTCTATCTAAGACTAATATTGAATACTTGACAACACCATTGATGAGAGAATATATTAATGCTATTCTATTAGAAAATGGTCAAGAACACATTAGACATAAATTGACTAGATTAGGCACGCCTCCCTTTGAAGTTTTTAAGCTCTTTGATATTAATTCAATTAACACTGATGAATTCCTCTCAAAATTAGGATCAGATGTATCTGAGCAATTTTTACTATTAAATCTGCTCCCTAAGAATTTAGCAGACTTGTATTTAGCAGGAGACATCATTCTCCTAAATCTAAATTATTGGAGTTTAAGGCCTTTAGGGCTGTATATTGATACCGATTCAATCCTGGAGCATATTTCCAATAATAACGCAATTGATTTCAATAATCTCAATAGTTCCATAGAACAAATTAATCTAATAATCAATTTTTTCGATACATTAGCTCTATTTAAACCATTTTTTTCTGAAGATGTAATATTAGGCAATTTTGCAAATGCTTTCTTAACTTATTTTGAATCTAAAATGGACTCTTCACATCTTTTAAACATCATTATTTCTCAAGTTTTAAAACATAGTTCTAGACATTACGACGAAAAATCTCATCTCTCTTTAGAATTCTCTTTTTTAAACAAAAATAAGGAAGAAATAATCGAAAATTCACAAGTTCATATGGTCAATAACCTTTTTGATAAACTTCTTTATCAAATTAACCATAAATACCAGAATGTAGGGCCTCTAATATTACTCGATTACTCTATATTTCAAGCTTCTGAAAGAATCTATGAGAGTCTATTAGATAATCTCAAATCCGGTAATTGTCGTAATGTCATTTTCTTCAAAAAAAATGAATCAAATTTACTCAACTCTACCTTTACAAATGTGCGTAACTTCAATGGTAGCAATCCTAAAAGAAATAGAATCATTTTAGACAAGGTTTTAATAAATTTACACAAGATCGCTGAAAATTCATGCAAAAACGATAATGCATTCTTTGACTATTTACAAGAAAGACTCGATTCTGTCTTTGAATTCTATGAATATAAAAAAGATTTAATGAATCGAAGGCTTAAATCCTCAAATCAATGGAAAAAAATAACTTCTGAATTTTTTGATGTTAAAGATGTTAAATGGATTGACGATTCTTTAAAATCAGTTAGTTTTTTCGGCTTTAATGAAGCAGTAAAAACACATTGTGGCATTGAAATTGATAGAATCGATAAAAGTGAATCCTTTGCTTATGAAGTATTAGAGTTTATGAGCAGTATTATTAAAGAAAAAAATCAACAAGAGAACGAAACCTATATCTTTACTCAACCTCACAACGATGGCTATCTACATGATGCATGGCATAATAATCAACCTAATTTAGGTAACGAATCCAACCAATATAATATAAGTATGATTAGAGAGGATTCAAAGTTATCACTCAATAAAAAAATTGAACTATATAAAAAATTTGAGAAATACCTTGATGGAGGGAGTGTATTTACGCCCGGCTTGAATAAATTATCTATTAAAGATCAATTAAATAGTTTAATAAGTTCAAAATTAAATGCATTTCAACTAGAGATTTAATTACACCAGTTTAATTTGATAATAACTCTGCCAATATCGCCTTTCTCATAGGAATTCCATAATACGCCTGTTTGAAGTAAATAGATTTAGGAGAACTATCAATTTCAGGTGAGATTTCATTGATTCTAGGTAATGGGTGCATTATTTTAAACTCATCTTTAGTTTCTGCCATATCCTTTTTAGTAAAGACATAAAAATTTTTAACTCTATCGTATTCTTCAATATCAGCAAATCTCTCTTTCTGAATTCTAGTAACATAGAGAATATCTAGGATATTTAATATATCTCGATATTTCTCGATTTCTTTATATTTCACTTGTCTCTGTTGTAAGAAATCCTTGTCTCTGTTTCTTAGCATCAAATCTTTAGGGCTTATGAAGTAAATATTTGCTTCATAATTCGAAAGTAAAATAGATAATGAATGAACAGTTCTACCATATTTCAAATCCCCCATTATCCCAATATTCAATCCATCTAATTTATGACCCTCTTCAGAGATAGTCAATAAATCTAATAAAGCCTGAGTTGGATGTTCTCCACTTCCTGATCCCGCATTAATAACCGGTATTTTTGCGAATTTAGCAGCTAATCTGGCTGCTCCCTCTAAATTATGTCTCATAACAATGCCATCACTGTAGTTTTCAACTGTACGAATAGTGTCTGCTATGCTCTCACCTTTTTTTATTGAAGAAACATCACCCGTATGAAAACCGATTATATTTCCTCCTAAGCGATACATTGCTGATTCGAAACTTAAACGAGTTCTTGTAGATGGTTCAAAAAATAAAGTTGCTAAAATTTTCCCTTTTAAGAGTTCAGCATTTTTATCATTTTGAATCATTTCCTTACCCTTCTGTAGCATATAATCTATGTCTTCTCGCGAAAATTCTTTCGCAGTTATGATTCCTTCTTTAAATTTCTCTTTGAATGACATAATTCTAAACGAAAGTTTTAATAAAATTATAGTAATACCATTTAAATTATTTTTTATTTACCTATGCTTTTCCAATAAAGAATAAAGCAGAACTAATAAAATTTAAAATTTATAAATAATTAATTACTTTAAACTGAAATTTGAAGTTGCTTGAAAAATGAAATACCCGCGTTCAGTAAATCGTTATTGTCCTACCTGTAGATCTCACAAAATACACAATGTCTCATTATACAAGAAGGGAAAAGAGCGAATGCTCAACCATGGTAGGAGACGATTAGAAAGAAAGAAAAAAGGTTATGGTAGTTTCCCTAAAGAAATATTTCATAAAAACGCAAAAGTAAATAAAAGATCCCTACCGGTATTAGAATGTTCAGAATGCGGCAAAAAACAATATTCTAAATCCTATAGAGTAAAGAAATTCGAATTACAGGAAGTATAAGAGTTGAAAATTTATGCCAAAAAAGAAGAATAAAGAAGCTTTAATCCCTCAACCTCAAAG
>JAEOTS010000038.1 GCA_016839745.1 Promethearchaeota archaeon | reverse complement strand
ATAAAATTCAAGGGTATGATTCATAAATAAGAAATTTTGAGAGTTGTATGTTTCATTATATATTTCAGAAACGGTAAATCGTACGAAATCAACATCAATATACCACGCTTCTGTCGCGTTTACGGTTTCCCAAACGAATATGTCTTCCTCTTCCGCGGGAAATATAGATTCACCTAATACTGTTGCATTAGAAAAAGAACTAGGGAAAATAATTAGCGAGATTAATAATGCCAAGGCGGAGAGCCTATAAATCCGTTTATGGTTCATTCTCTTTTTAAACTATTAATAGATGATCTTTAATGCTTAGATAATTCTTAATACTTTTTATATATTTAAGTTTAGACAATTAGATTTTAAATTAATTTTATATGTAATTAGATCTTCAAATGTTACTTTTCTAACGCTTTCTTTTCAAGAATTTTAGAATAGCTTTCCCATTTATCGCTTTCATTCTGTTTCTTTTTAGTAATTTCAAAAAGACAAGTATCTGCTCCAGCTGGAATCGCTGTTTTGAATTCAACTTGAAACTCATTATTTAAAATACCAGAATCTCTAAAAGCGTTAATAATACCTTGCACTAAATATCTCTGAACCCTGCAATCAAAAGCTTTGTAAACATCTTCCAACGGACACCAAATTATGTCAAATGAACATTGATCTTCGCCATCGATGCGTGGCTCTTCAACTGAAGTCCAAGCTTGAGTGTTGATAATCGTTGTTAAAAAGCTCATTAGTTCTATATCTGAAATATCAGCAGGTAATTGAATATCTTCGAGAATTTGGTTCCCCATATTATAACCCGTTTTTACTAAAGCATCTATTATTACTTTTTGACCTTCTTTTCCTAATCTTTTTTCAGCTTCCTTTAAGATATTAATAACCGCCATTGACATGAATAATCCGAATTGTAACAGAGATGTGGGATCAAAATCATCACGAGGTAAGACTTCGTTTCTAAACCTATTTAACGCTTCTTTAAATGGTTCACCCAGTGTCGTTTGGGACCATGTTGCTTCCTTACGATTACCTCCCTTTAAAATTCCTTTTTTGTTCACTTTACAAAACACCTAAAAGTATGGTCTTCTTATATTAAAAATACGAGTTAATTTGTAAATAATATAATTGAATGTAACTTAAAAACATAAATTTATTTTCTAAGAGAGTGAGAAAATTGAAAAAGTTGGTACTTTTACGTCATGGAGAGAGTGAATGGAACAAACAAAATAGATTTTCAGGCTGGACAGATGTAGATCTCTCAAGTGAAGGGATTTTGGAAGCTGAAAAAGCAGGAAAGTTATTGAAAGAAAACGGATTTACGTTTGATATTGCCTTTACATCAGTCCTTAAAAGGGGGATAAGAACTTTATGGATTGTTTTAGACGAATTGGATTTAATGTGGATACCGGTAATTAAATCGTGGAGATTAAATGAGAGACATTATGGTGCACTCCAAGGTTATTATAAAGCTAAAATGGCTGCCGAAATGGGAGAAGAACAAGTATTAATATGGCGTAGAAGTTACGATATTCCACCTCCACCTCTTAAAACCTCTGATCCTAGATACCCTGGAACGGATGTACGGTATAAAGATTTAGATTCTAAGGATATTCCCTTAACAGAAAGTTTAAAGGATACTGTTGAGCGATTTTTGCCTTTTTGGCACGAAACATTAGCCCCAGTAATCAAGAATGGAAAAAGAGTATTAATATCAGCACATGGCAACAGTTTACGCGCTCTTGTGAAATATTTAGACGGTGTATCTGAAGAAGAAATCATTAAATTGAACATCCCTACAGGCATACCGTTGATATACGAGCTAGATGATGACCTCAAACCAATAAAGCATTATTACCTAGGTGATCCAGAGGCAGTGAAACAAGCAATTGAAGCGGTGGAAAATCAAGGAAAAGCAATATAAAGAAAATCTCTACAGCGTAAATTTCAAGATTCTTTTAAATTTTTTTTCTTATCTATAGTCATTGTTGCTTCGTGTCCGATGATCCATAACATTAACGCTGAAATAAGCATCCATTCCGTAAGATGTGATTGTTCTGAAGCCAATTGGGGATTAAAGTAATTTATTGCAGTAAAAATGATAAATAGTAGAAAAAAAAAAGCAACAATAAAACCTGAAGAAGCTTGAAGCCTAGAAATTCCTTGAGTGATCCATTCGGATATTCCGTATAAAATACAATATGCAAATCCCCCCATGAAAAAAAAACTAGCTGAAAAATTGTGTAATTCTTGTGTAACAGTATAAGGAAAAACGCCTACAAAGAAAGTACCAAGGGATGATAGTACCCCTGGAACAAATGCAATATAAATAAGAAGAGTGTTGGCTTTTTTCCTGCGTAAATACGCGCTCAGATTGAGGAAAAAAAAGATCATCAAGAATCCCGAAATCATTATTCCTATATTAAATACAATTCCAGCTCCATTTGGACCTCCACCTAAATGGCTTAAATAGTGGGTGAAAAAACTGAACGAAGCGTCATTTATGGCGTAGATAATGACTGATGTAATGATTGTAACAAGTGGTATTATGATAGCAATAATTCTTAAATAATGTCGGTTAATTCTACGGGATAGAATGTCGTATTTCTCAAAAAGAATGTTAGTTCACTTATGTTCGATCTAAAAATATATGTTTAATTAAAAATAGAACTCTTAAATAAGTCTTAGTATCATTTATAAGCATATTTACAAAAAATGTCAAATTTTCATATTTATTGAATGGGTTGGAAAATGTTTTTTTCTATTAATTTTAAAATTAACTCTGCTTCTTTCACTTGAAATCCTCGTTCTTGCGAAATTAAGCTGGAAACGAAGAAGTAATTAGCATTTTTCTCTTTCATGACACCGTGAGCTCGATTAACTATATTCTTTTCTTCAGAATTTAGCTTAATTCCTATATTTTCTTTAATCTGTAAAGGGTAAATTAGCGTAATAGGAAGCCATTTTTCTACCAATTCCTTAATGCCTTCAAATTGGCTAATTTCTCCGTCAAATTTTGCCAATTGCTCGCCAAAATTTTCATCAATATCATACGATAATAACTCAATTGATCGTAAGAAATCTTGAGATGGATTTTCTTTCATTATGAGAGTTAACCTATAATTTTTAAATTCCGACATCAATATCTTAGAGTTCTGATATTCGAGTTTAACCATTTGCGATTGGTTTTTCGATCCGGTAAGATCTATTCCGAAAGACTGGATAGCTTGTAAAAATCCTGAAATTAAAGTAGCGTTCATTTCTTTACCAGCCAAAATTTGGTCATATATATTTACCCCCGAATTTTTTTCAACTATGATAAGATAATCTAAATTGAGTATGTCCATGTATTTATTGAATATGCTTTGTCTATGTTCTTCATGGATTCTTTTTGTTCTCTTAAGAGCTTTATATGTGGTAAAACTACTAATACCCGCTAAGATAATGATCGTAACAATAAGTAAAACAAGGATTGGATCTAATACGAAGGGCATAGTGATTTCAAATGTTTGGGTTGTAACCCCCGCATTTGTCGCATTATTCCAGAAAATGAATGCTTTATAAGTTCCCTCACTAGGCTTTGAAGCGAGAGTATATGTGAACTCTATCCTAGATGAATTTGTTGTAGTTATTTCGCTTATATCTTTCTCAACTTCAATACCTTTTGAGTCGATTAAAAAAATTGTATAATTACCGAGCTTGATGGGAGGATTAACATAAAAATACAGAATTTCATTTGGTCCGTATTCTGTTATAGGAACTTCTAAAGTTACATCCATATTTGGAGATTTTGCTGTAATTAACCACGCTGCGCCACTTATAATTGTATTGTTTGGGATATGAATAAAATAATAAGTAGTATCTATAACTATTTGAGATGTAATATTTTGGCCATCTCTGAAAATGTTGAGATCATACCAACTACTAGGGTAGTTGAATGTAACTGAGTAGTTTTGAGAGATTCTTGATATTTCCGGAGTTAAAGTCCAATTAACATTTACATTTTCTTTTATACTTGCTGAACCAGTAGACAAAAATTGCTTTTTAATCCCAATATTATAACTTAGATTAAAAAATAACTTCACTGATTGATTGTTATTAATTGAAATATACATATTTTCCTCGTTAGGAGAAAGATTAAGAGCATCTACTTTTAAATTCCCAGTTCCCGGTTCCGTCCCATTCGATATGGGATAAGAAACTCCTCCAATTTCTGCTGTCATATTTATATTCTCAGGTGCGTAGGTCCTATTGACTCTTTGAATTATTTTATATAAAAACGGTTTACCTTGTGTAGCACTTCTCCAAGCCCACGTAGCAAATAGCCTGTACCAATATGCAATGTACAAATTTGGAAAGGTAGGGCTTTCGTCGTTAAAAAACCAATAAAAATTTAAATTGTCAAAATCTGAATATTTAGTACCATTTACGACTAAATAGTATTGACCAGGGTCGAGAGGAATGCCCTCGTCGAATGATTGAAGATGCCATCCTAAAGTCTTTGAAATGTTTAATGAAGTGCTTCCATAAATTACGCCATTCGGTTCATCTGGACCTGAATCGTATCCATTAATTTGAACGTAAATCGATTCTGTTTCAAAATCGCTAGTAGCAGCTCCAAAAATGTACACTCCAAAAATTGTTGTAGGTTCCGAGATATTTATTTGAACTCCTAAAGCACGAACGCTACTAGTTAAAGTTTCAAAATCAGTAGCGTTATGTTCAATAATTTTTGTTTCCCGTTCCTGTTTTATATCT
>JAEOTS010000191.1 GCA_016839745.1 Promethearchaeota archaeon | reverse complement strand
TCCTTCCCTAATATGGGCCCCAATTGGGTCGCCTTTAAAACACTCTTTACAAGCCTTGATTTAGATGTGGTAGTTCCTGATCCAACAAATCGTGAGGCAATCAAAATCGGCGTTAAGCAATCTCCAGAGTTCGTTTGTTTTCCATTCAAGGCGACAATAGGGGATTTTGTAAACGCAATTGGTAAAGGAGCAGATACATTAGTCATGGCGATTGACTGTGGACCCTGTAGGTTCGGATTTTATGCTTCCGTGCAGGAGAGAATTCTAAAGGATATGGGATATAAGAATTTTACATTAATACCCCTTGACCAGGCCGATCTGCTTGAATTTAACTGGGTAAAAACACTCCAAGAAGTTAGTGGAAGAAGAGATTTATTTATATATTCTAAATTTGTAAAAGCAATAATTTTCTTTTTGAAAAAAGCCAAACTATTAAACGATATTCAAACGGCTGAGGGTATTTTCCGAGCATACGAGCGAAACCAAGGAGATACTACCAATATTGTTAATGATCTATTGTTAAAACTTGACACAGCTAATACCCTTCCAGAGCTTAGATCGTTCAAGAAAGTAATAAAAGAAGACTTTAATAGTCTCGATATTGATAAAAAATTAAGTCCCTTAAAAGTGGGGCTTTCAGGAGAGATTCATATCAGTTTAGAACCATATGTGAACCTCGACATTAGACGTAAACTAGGTGAAATGGGAATTGAGATTCACCAATCGTTAAGCCTATATGATTGGGTTGTTCATAAGTTTCACTTAAATTATCATAGAAAATGGTTAGAGCATCTTTCACATCCATACATGCCTATGGATATTGGTGGAGAGGCGAGATGGGTGCTTGGGGAGTATATCGATAAAGCACTGGCAGGTTTCGATGGTTTTGTCCACGAGTATCCCTTTTTGTGTATGCCTGAAGTCACAGCTCGCACAATTATAACTAATAAACTTAAAAAAATGTACGACCTCCCTATCATATATTTCTCTTTTGACGAACAAAGTGGGATGGAGGGCTTCAGAACGCGATTAGAGGCATTTTCCGACTTAATGCATGGTCGTAGGAATAAAGAAATTAAAAATAATGCTAAATTCGTATCAAATGGTAACAAAAAAATATATCCCCATTATGGGGATGTGTTTTATAACGAATGTTATCAATTAATTCAAAATTCGGTTTAATGGTAAGTATAAATGGAAGAAGTTTCAGAAAAAGTAGTTGAAGAAGAAGATTTAAAGGATGCGTTCCTTGGAATTGACATAGGGAGCGTTAGTTGTAAATTCGTATTAATGGACCAAGATGGGAATATATTAACGAGCGTTTTTCTACGAAATAGAGGTTCTCCTATCGATTCAGCAAAAGCTGGTATGGGAGAATTGCGAGATAAAATAGAACAGAGTGAAGATTTACACGAGTATGCGATACGATGTTGTGGAACGACGGGTTCTGCAAGGTATTTAACTAAAGCTATCGTTGGTGCTGACCTCGCGAAAACGGAGATAATCGCTCACGCTGTTGCTGCTCAAACTATATATCCAGATGTTAGAACGATATTAGAAATTGGAGGTCAAGATTCGAAAATCATCCTTTTACGTGATGGAATAATTGTAGATTTTGCTATGAATTCAGTTTGCGCAGCTGGAACGGGATCATTTCTCGATCACCAAGCAGCACGACTTGGAATACCTATAGAAGATTTTGGCGATTATGCTATAAAGTCAAAAAATCCAGTGAGTATTGCTGGAAGGTGCACTGTTTTTGCGGAATCTGATATGATTCACAAGCAAAACGCGGGTTATACAAAAGAAGATATAATTGCCGGATTATGTGATTCGCTCGTTCGAAATTATATGAACAATGTTGGAAAGGGTAAAGATTTAGAAGAACCAATTGTCTTTCAGGGGGGAGTTTCGTATAATCAAGGAATTATAGAAGCTTTCGAAAGACACTTAGGGTGTAAAGTTATTGTTCCTAAATATAATGTATTGATGGGAGCTCTTGGAATGGCTATTCTCGTTCGGGATTATTATATAGAACACGAGCATGAGACAGAATTTAGAGGTCTTGAAGTAGCTGAAATAAAGTTCACTACATCAGCTTTTAATTGTGGTGATTGCCCTAATAATTGCGAAATAGTCCAAGTTAAAATGCCCGAATATGGAAATGAGGTAATAGCCCGTTGGGGTTCAAGATGTGGAAAATGGGATCAATTAACTTAAATAAAAATTAGAGGAAAAAGAATAATGTCAGAATTTTTTAATCAATTGAAGCACTTAGGAGAGGAATTTCTTGAGTCTCTTCAACATAAGACGAAATTATCAACAATTTTTGACATTTACTTAGAAAAAGTAATCCCTTCGTTTGTTTCTGAAAAAGAGTTAAAGGAATATTACGAGAAACGGATGGAGGAGGTAAGTAATTTTATAGACAAATTATAAAAGAGTGAATAAAATGGTTGAAACATCAACAGAAGAAAAAGAAAAAAAAGAAACTGAAGGAAAAGATAAGGTAGTCAGTAAGGATTTGATGAAAGATTTGTTATACGCAGTTGCAAAAGGTGTAGGAGGGTTTGGTTTAGAAGCTTTTGCCGATTTAAAGATTGAAGGCAAAGAAAACGTACCAATCATAGGGAAAGCTATTTTAACTACAATAAGCGATAATACGTTAAGAGATTTAGCAATTATTAGTCAAGTTTCTGGGCGTAGAATTCATTTCATGGTTCATCATAAATTAATGAAGCATCAAGCGTATGGTCCCGTTCTCAAATCGTTAGGAATGTTCCGTAGCACTCTTGATAAAGACGATACGGAACCCATTGATAAAGTTTTTCACTATCTCAATGAAGTTGGAGATCTTGTCGCTATGACACCAGAATCGAAATTAACTCCAGAAGTTCAAGTAAAAGCAATGGCAGGTATTATTAAATTTGCTGTTGCGGCAATGGCTCCCATCATTCCGATAGCAATCTATACCGAAAAAACACGGATTTTAAATATGTTTAGCACTTCAGGGATAAGAGTGAAAATTGGGACTCCACTTAAGGTAGAAAAACGGTTAACTCGTGAAAAATATCGAAATGAGAGATATGAACTTGCTGAGGACATAATTAAAATTATAGACTCCCTTAAAGTTCATCCGGAAACCGAAGAAGAATAAAAACGAGGTATAAAAAATGGAAAATGATCAAAATTTAGATACGGATGATAGTGAAAATAAATTAAACGATCTCAACAAGCAACTTAAGCAAAGAAAGGAAGATCTTATAAATGAGTTAAACACCGTTAATGATTGTGAAGTTTGTTTAGAGCCGGATAAAAAAATGAGCGCTTTTATAGGAGATATCTTCTATAAATCGATGAAGAACCTATTTGATGTAAGTACGAAGCTTGCTAAAAGCTTAACAAGTGAATTTTTGCCTGATAATGGGGATAAGTAGACCAACTTAGGCACTAGAAATCGAGAACGCTTGATTTCAATAAATTATCATTTCTTTCAATTGGTATTATTCCAATTAATATAAATCAAAAATTTAAAGGATTCTCCCTTATACTCGCCATCACTTATGGCTTCACGCTTAAATCCGTTATGTTCATGCCAGTAAACGGATGCTTTATTAAAAATTGGTTTTTCTACAATAAAAGCAACAATGGGCGTGTTTAAGTCCCCCAAAGCTTTTTTAAAAATTCTTGTTCCAATTCCTTTACGCTGATATTTTGGTAAGATACTAATCTGATCTAGATAAGCAAATTCCTTATCTTCATTAAGAAGTAATTCTCGTGCTTTAATATTTTCGGTGATTAATTTTCCTATAACATCTCGTACTTTCCTAACATTATAGATATGTTTATGAATACTTGCAAATCCTATAATGGCTCCATTTACTTCTTTAGCTATGTAAATATCGACATAAGGATTTTCAATCAGTTTTTTGTAGTATTTTTTGTCTACCTCTTTTCTCAAGAAACCTTTATTCTCCAGCGATTCTCTTTGTTCTTCTTTAATTTTATCGACATCACGAATTTCAATTAAATTTTGCATAAGTGCTTGGTGGACACCAGAAACATCATCTAAACTAGCAATTTGAATTAACATTTTCCTTTTCTATAATAAAGTTTTTTTTCACCCATTAAAAACTATCCTTAAATTACATATTTGTTCAACAGATTAAAAGTCTAATCTATGATAAACTAGTAAAAGGAATATTTTAAATTTATAATATGATTAGAATAAGATAAAACTTTTCAAGGAAATATTATGTCATTTACAACTACAGAAGAAGAATATACTTTTAAAGTAACTCTTGTTTTTTGGAAGTTTTATGAAATAGGAGAATATTTTGAGTTACCAGAACTGAGAAGATTTTTAGAACAAGATGGATCTTACAAAATATATGATCAATATCATTGTCAATTAACCCATCCTTTAACGGGAGAAATATGTCATCAACCGTTAAAATGGATTTCAAGCCAATCCCATAAGTATACCCCTGTCAGTTTTAAAATAGGAAAATCAGATAGATTTTCTTGCGCTATTAATCCAAATATCAAGGGGAAAATTCGATTGGAGGGACATATTCATTATGGATCCGTACTCGTTATCCACTGTGAATTAGTATTCGACAATTATCATACTATTGAGGATTTTATTGAGATATCACAACCATCAAATATAATTCTTGAAAGTACTAATAGCCCTATTACTGAAAGATTCATTGAAATAAGAGATAATGTAATTGGTTTACTTGCTAAGGGAGATTTTCCAGATAAACCAAAATTGGAGTCTGTTTTGGAACCATGGCACCATACTTGGATAATTTGGGATGCCAAGCCAGATTTTAACCGAAAGGATTATCGATTTACTGGAGCTGAGATGGGAAAAAATGCTCATTATTCTATAGGTCTTACTTTAAGAACTGATAAATATCGTGAACTGGATCCAGTTGCGTATAGAGATCAAATTAATCTTAAGAATTTAAGTCCCTATAAAGATGAATTTGTTATGATAACGCACGCAGGAAATGTAATTATTCCAGGCCCCGGGCTATTAGATCCAGATACTATGAAAAATATGTTTATTGACACTTTATTTGCCCCTGAAGTAGGAAATGTGCAGCGATTTCTTATTTTAATGCATTTGGAAAATATCCTAGTTGTTGCAGATAAATTCGACAAAGTTATATCCGAAACCCGCGCTATGGAAGAAAATTTAACATTGATGGATAAAATCGATAGACTAGAGAAGTTAGAAACTGAACTCAACAGAATCATTCTTGAGTTAAATAAAGATATAATAATCTCTAAAATTACTCGTCTTTTATTTACCAGCACATTTAAAACTAGCATGTTTAACGAAATGATAGACAAACTAGATGGTTTCAAGTTTTCTAAGCAAACTGACGATGTTATCGCTAGAATTAGAAAAACTCTTAATAGACAGCGAAACACGCTTAACACAAAATCGTCAGCAATAGAAAACAAATTCTTAGCAATTTTAAACTACCTTGCAGTCTTCGAGATAGCAATTTTAGTTATCTCATTAGCTTTAGATGATTTGTTTGGAGGGACATTTTGGGGTATCGTCCAAATTGTAATTGCTATTGCTTTCGTTTTTGGAGCATTTGCGATATATAGGTCACAAGAAAAAAAACAATAAAGTCCTATTGTTTTGAAAAATTCAATAAACAAAAAAAAATGTAAGAAAAAGAGCTTAATTGCTTTTTTCTTATTTATTTTATATATAAGTTTGCACTAATAGAGCACTCCTATAACATTCTTGAAAGGGAACATTTGAATAACCCCAGATAGAAATATTATAAGTTCCTGGAGAAAGCCCTGAAAAACCGTATTGCATCGAAATTATCACCCTCTCTGTTCCTGTACTAGTACGCGTTAATAATGTATATGTTTGGGCAACATCATCGAGCATAATCAAGTAATGCGCATCCGTTCCTCCAGTTGTAAACTTATGATACCCCGTAAATAAAACATATACACTTTCTCCTTGATTTACAGTAATGACGTGAGAATTAGGAGATAAATAAGCATAAACACCGTCTCCTAAATCAGGTCCTGCCTCTGTTTGTATAAACCAAGTATTTTGAACTGACGGACTTTCTACTATACCAATCATCGGAAAAATTGTATTAGTTACAAAAACATATCCTCCTAATCCTGCTCCTATTAAGCCTAATACAAGAGCGGAATTCCTAATGCTTTTCCCATTTTAAACACCCTCTAAATTTAAAAACAATAAAAAAAATTTTTATTTAAATATTTTTTCCATTAAAAAGGAAAAATGAAAATTGTTTGCCTAATATCTCGTTCTTGA
>JAEOTS010000037.1 GCA_016839745.1 Promethearchaeota archaeon | reverse complement strand
TTACAAGCGTTATCGTCCCTTTTTCCCGATCGTAATCCGCAACTGTAAGGGGAATTCGTTCTCCAGTCTCATTAACCCTAATAAGGACAAAATTTCCCGCATAAGCTTTTTTAGCTATTAGTGGAGTTCTTATTACCATTTCAAATATTGTTCCACTATTTCCGAGCTCAATTTTTTCAAGAATTTCGTAAGGCAAATTTAATCAAGGCTCCTTTTCAAATAAATCAGTTATTCTCTTTTTCTAAGTGATTTAAAGATTAAAAATATTTAAGGTTGTTATAATTAGGGGGAAAACAATGGGCTTTAAAAATTAATAAAGATAGTTAATTGATCTATAACTACTGCATAAAGAGCAATTTACCAATAAATGTCAATAAGTCAATTACTTGAATTTTGTTTTTAAACTCTTTATTTTCGTTTAGATAGCAATTTAAATGCGTCAAACATTTTGGACAAGTTGTAATTAGATATTGTGCTCCAGTTTCTATTGCTTGTTTTATCCTCGATTCTTGTAAGAGCTTTGAATTTTGATTGCATGAGATATAGGCAGATACGCCACAACAGTCAGCATCAACCTTATTATTTTTCATTTCAAGTAGTTTAATACCAGGGATTTGTTTTAAAACTTCTCGAGGAGCGTCATAAACATCGCTCATGCGACCAAGTCTACAAGGATCGTGATAAGTTACTTTAACTTCTCCTAAATTTGGAAAAGATATATCTTCTAATAGTTTCTCTTTCATAATGTATTCCGATATGTGATAAAGTTCAAAATCGAAATCATCGCTATTTTTAAATATTTTTCTATATTCATTGTTCCAAGTGTAATACCCTTCAGGGCAACTAAAAACGATCGTTTTTACTCCAGCGTCTTTAAACAACTTTACGTTATATCTCGCTAACTTCTCAAAAGATTCTGTATCACCTTGCCAAATAATATCGTGTCCACAGCACTTCTCGTTTGCCAAAACAACGGGTACAATTTCATTTTGATTTAAAATCCCGATGACGTTTTTAGGAATGGTGAGGTAATCAATAGCGTTGTACGAACGCATATTATCTTGATTTCCATAATTACAAACCATAATTCCAGTAGAATCAAGAGCGGCAGTATAATCCTCGGGGATCTGATCAGTATTACTGCAACAATTACAATTTAAACACCTATTTGCTTCCTTTTTCGCTTGTTCTTCCGTGTAACCCAATTCCATCTCTTCAAAACAAACTAAACGTTCTTCACCCGGCATAAAGTTCATTTCTTGACAAGCGTTTACTTGGATATTTTTTTTAGGAATAGTAGATCTCTTAAGTTCTTTTGTTCTAATCCTTCCTTCTTTTAAATCAATTCCACGTAAATAGCGATCTATCGAAAATGCGGCTTCTCTCCCATCTCCAATAGCATCAACAGCACACATTAGCGAGTCAAATATTATATCTCCCCCGGCAAATACTCCTGGAATCGTAGTTTCATAAGTTAAATCGTCAACTAATATTTTTCCCCTGTCAATTTTTAATTTGTTATCAGTTGCGGCATTAATAGGAACCATATCAAGTCCCTGCCCAATAGCAGTAACCACATAATCCACAACAATCTTATAATCAGAGCCATCCACTTTATTTAGGGGTCTTCTTCCAGTTTCAGGATCAGGTTCTCCCCACTCAATCTTATAGCAATTTAGCGCTAACTTTCCGTTAGGTTCCTGAGTAATATTCTTGGTCGAGGTGGTAAAATTGTACTCCATAACTTCTCTCTCAGCTTCATGTAGGTCTTTAAGCACATTTTTAAGTGCTTCCTCAGTTAGTATGTCTACAAAATCGACTTTTGTAGCACCCAATCTAACAGCGGTTTCACCAACATCTACAGCAACTGCTCCTCCACCGATAATTCCAAAAGTTTTACCCTTGAATTCTTCCGGGTTTTCTGCACAATTATACTTTCGATCTAAGAGAAAATCTATGGCAATATGAACATTAGGTAAATCTTCACCTTCTAGTCTCAAAGTTTTTGGCACATAAAGCCCTACCGCAATAAAAACAGCTTCAAATCCTTCTTTTTTAAGATCTTCAAGTGTGAAATTCTCACCAAACTCTTTGTTTAATATTATTTTTACTCCCATGCTTTTGATAAAGTCGACATCGTGATCTAACGCTTCGTCAGAGAGCCTATATTGGGGAACTCCGTATCTTACGACCCCACCAGTTTTATCACCTTTTTCGAAAATTGTTGGTTTATATCCCATTCTTGCTAGATAATAAGCAGCAGATAACCCTCCTGGTCCTGCACCAATGATAGCGACTTTTTCTTTCGTTTGTTTAACCGGTTTTATTTTGCTTTTGTTTGGATGAGAAGCTTCATAATCCGATACGAATCGTTTTAATTCTCGAATTGCAACGGGATCATCGTGATATTGCCTATTGCAATTTAGTGCACATTGCGCAGTACAGATTCTACCACATAAATAAGGTAAGGGATTCATTTCTCTTATTAAATCGATAGATTCTTGAAACTTTCCTTCTGATATTAAAGATACATATCCTTGAACATCTACTCCTGCGGGACAACCAACAACACAAGGAGCAGTTCCAGTTAAAAATGGAACACAACCCATAAAGTAAGCAATTTCTCCTTGAGTTTTTATTTTTAAACTATTTCCTTCTAAGAATCCTAGTTTATTGGTGATTTTTATCTTATCGTCTGCCATTAATTTTGGTAGACTAGAATACACTCTATCGTGATTACAACTACGTAAAGTCTCTTGTAATGGTTCGTATTCCGAAGTCAAGGTTCTAAGTTCCTTAATAATCTCTGTAAAGTTGACCCCAGTTTTATCTTTAGTCATTGGGCAGTATTCTGTGCAGAGTCCACACGTTAGACAGTCCCAAATGTTATTATTTTGTAGTGCTTCCTCTGGAGTTAAGAAGGTTAAATCAGTAATCAGATTCCTCGGATAAAACAAATCTAAATAAGAGACGGGGCATACATTAACGCAGCGATTACAATTATAGCAATAGTTCGCGTGTGCAATGACATTTTTAATGATGTCACTGGATAATATTTTGTCGTTTTTCTCAGTTTTACTTTTTTCCGTAGTTTCGGTCATATAAATCCCATAACAGTCTTAGTTCTATTGTTAAATATAATTTAATGAAGTTTAAATATGCTTTTATTATCATTAAAAAGATTGCAAGGTGTTTTCGATATTGGGTAATTTTCTAATCTTTTATTTTTTAATTCACAAATCCATTTTTGGAGAATTGAGGATTACAATTTTAGTTAGGGTAGAGGTTGTGTTAATTAACAAATAACCTAATAAATAGTAATTCTCTATAATAAATATTAACTCTCTATACAAAAAAAATCAAAAATAGAATTTAGTGAAAATTTTATGAGTAAAGCTAAAGATGTAACTATACCTGACGATCTCAAAGGATACTCTCAAGTGAGACTCGATGTTGATTTAACCAGCGGTAAGATTTCAAAATCTACTTTATCTGGAGAATTCTGTCGGGATTGGATCGGTGGGTATGGATTTGGAGCTAAAATTCTTTGGGACGAATTAAAACCAGGTATCGATCCTTTAGGTCCTGATAACGTGTTTGTTTGGGCTATTGGACCTTTTCCTACTACAATTTTACCAACAAGTTCGAAATATGGAGTATTCGCTAAGTCTCCATTAACAGATATGTTTGGTATGGCTATTTCTTCTGGTTCAGTTGGAGCACAAGCGCGACGAGCTGGAATAAACGCAATTGTTATCAAAGGAAAAGCATCTGAACCTGTTTACATGGTTGTAGACGACGATGATTACTACATAGAACCGTGTGAAAAAACTCTTTGGGGTAAAGGGAATTTTGAGACAGAGGAATTACTTAGAGAAGAATTTCAAGATCAAAGATTAGCTGTGATGTCCATTGGACCAGCGGGAGAACAAATGAGTAGATTGGGTTGTATTACTAACGATAGAAACAGACAAGCGGGTCGTACTGGAATGGGAGCAGTTATGGGAAGTAAAAATCTGAAGGCTATCGCATTTCGGGGCACAAAAGGACTAAAAGTTGCCTATCCAGTGGAATTTTATAAAAAAGCTAAGAAATTAATTAAAGTAGCTAACGGCCCAGCAACTGCCAAATATCGTGATTTAGGCACGCCAGCAGGTTTGACTAGTTACAATAAACTGGGAATGATGCCTACCATGAACTACCGCGAAGGTACGTGGGACGAGATTGACAAAGGAGCCTTTAATGGCGATCAATTAAACGAAGATTGGGTTGTTAAAAAAGTTGCTTGCTCACAATGTTCAATCGCTTGCGATCATCTAGCGAGAGTACCAAAAACTCACCCAGAATATCCTAATTTAGTTGCTTCTATAGATGTGGAAATGTGTTATTCCTTTGGAACGAACACAGGCTGTAGCGATTGGCCAACTGTCTTTAAATGCGTATCGTTATGCGATGACTTAGGAATTGACGCGATTTCCGGTGGTGTAACCGCCTCAATGGCTTGTGAGTTATACGATGTTGGACTCATAACGAAGAAAGATCTTGGATATGAACTACCTTTTGGTTCTACCACAAATCTATCTCGATTTACAGAAGAAATGATCTTAGGAAAAGGTTTTGCTGGAAAGATTTTTAAAGACGGATGTAAACAAGCTGGAATAAGACTAGAAGAAATGGGCAGAAAAAATGCAAGTTATTATGGAATGCATATTAAAGGGCTCGAAATGCCAGCATTTGACCTCCATGGTATGACTTCATTCGCTGTTGGTGAAAGCGTTTCAATTCGAGGGGCATGTCACCTACGAAATGGTGCGTACGGTCTAGATGCAAAAGGTACTTTTGATAGATTTGGTTACGATAAACCTCTCGAACGTGGAAAGAAAATCAAGGCGACTGAAGATGTGTATGCGATCATTGATTCCTATGTCATATGTAAATTTACGCGCGGAATCTACGAGAACGACGCAGAGATGGCCAAAGTTTACGAGTTAGTGACGGGTATACCTCATACGGAAGAATCATTGTTGGTTCGAGGGGATGCGATTCTTAACCTTTCCAAGTGTTTCAATATTCGAGAAGGTTGGACTCGAGCAGACGATCATCCTCCAGAAAAGTTCTTTAAAGATGCCCACACTAAAGGTCCTGCTAAAGGTGTCGTTTTAAAGGAAGATGGATATCAGAAGTTATTAAGTGGATACTATGAAGCCCGAGGTTGGGACACTGAGACGGGAATTCCTACGAATGAAACTCTTAAGAGCTTAGGCTTAGACTTCGTTATTGGAAAATTGAAACCAGCGGGAGGTAAGAAGTAATATGTCAAGATCTTCCATGAAGAAACGCGGAGGAAAAATGCATCAGTTTATAATAGTTGACCCTGATTTGTGTACAGGTTGCGAAACATGCGAGTCCGTCTGCTCTTTTGTCCACGATGGTGAATTTAATCCTATTAATACTCGAATCCACAGAGTGCGAATTGAACCAGTTTTCAACATTGCTTTAGCGTGCCAGAAATGTGAGGATGCGCCATGTATTCGTAGCTGTCCGGAAAAAGCTTTGAGTAAAAATGAAGAAACAGGTTCTATAATTGTAGACGATGAAAAATGCAATGGATGCGCGTATTGTATCAGAGCTTGCGATTTTGGGGTTATCAATTTAAACATTGACTCTCAGAAAGCTCTTATATGTGATCTCTGTGATAATATGAAAGAGGATTATATTGATCCAGAAGTAGGTAAAACCGAACCTCAATGCATTGCTGTTTGTCCAAAAGAAGCCATCAGTTTGAAAAATGTCGAACAGATTGGCGAAGAAACCAGAATAGACGCAGTAAAGCGTTTATTTGGCGATGTATCGGAATTTGGCGGTAAATAAATAATTTTTTATTTATTTTATTTAATTTATTTTTTTATTCATTTATTTCTATATATCCTAAGCAATTTTTAGCTACAATCTTTAAGGGGGCTCATAAAACCACCCATTGTTCGTTTCGTTAATGGTATCATATCTTCACAATGTTTAACCTCTATATTTTGTCCCGTGATAAATTTTCCGATTTTTTTTCCTTCAGAAGTTATTTCTACCATAATAGGCTCTTCTATTTT
This sequence comes from Promethearchaeota archaeon, assembly GCA_016839745.1. Taxonomy (GTDB): domain Archaea; phylum Asgardarchaeota; class Lokiarchaeia; order Sigyniarchaeales; family SOKP01; genus SOKP01. Next base: position 29,022 of record JAEOTS010000037.1, on the reverse strand, counting down.
TTTAAAAAGAAACAGTTTTATAAGCGGGTTGGGTTTTTCTACTACATCCCATATTCCAATAACCCTTCCATTAAGTAATACTGTTGATGTAGCATTTCCAGAACGATCATAAACAAATTCGAAATCGTTAGGATTAACATATCTATCTCGATCTTTATATCCCATGAGGTATGGATCAAGGCGGGGTAAGAGATTTATTGTGTTCGCTTTGTGTGGATTTCTCTCAAGCAATCGGTTTAAATCTCCTTTAGAAATTATATATTCTAAATCGAGATCAGTAATTTTTATCAGTTCAGTTTCGCCCTCTAAAGAAAGCAGAACTTTTTTCGCTTGGCTTTTATTAATACTAAGCCACCACGTAATATCTTTTAATGTAACAGGACCATAAGATTCGAGGTATTTTTGAATTAATAACTGAATAGCTTCTTCATAATTATATTTATTTAGGTTAATGTTGGGGAAATATATATCGAATGGAGCGTAAAGAATTCTTCTATCTTTCCAACTTTTTATTGGTTTTCCTCTTATTAATAACATCTTATCGCACATCACGGAAATGACTGCCACAACGTCTTTTTGGGAAGATATAGCTTTTTTAATGTTAGCCGTAGACATTTCTCTGTCGTATAATAATTCAAGTATTTGTCTTGATATGACATCATATTCATCAATCGAGATTTCTCTCATCTCTAAATATTGTTCGTCTCTTTTATCTATAAGAGGTTTAATAAGATTATGGACGATAGGAATCATTTTTTTCGTTTCAATGAATAATGTTTTACGCATCCCGCGGATTCGACCTAAATTCTTTTCATTGTATAGCTGCATATCCAAGTCTTCTTTTTTAAAGCTAATAGTTCTTGCAAAAAGAGTTAAATAGGGTTCAATAGTCCCTGTAGCATGTAAACCGCATAAATCTTCACAAATTTTTAGTATGTCATCGATTTTAGAATCATTTGAGAGATGATGTTTATTGAGAATTAGGCTGTTTATTTGGTTTATATTAAACTGATCCATAATTACGATATCCTATTTTTAGTATTATAATTATTTATATCTCATCATTGAAAAGCTGGTTAGTAAAAACTTTTATAAAGATAGAGATCGAATTAAAATAAACATTATTGAATAATTATTTTAAAAAAATAGTGGTGATAAAGTGGCTCAAAATAAAATTTTAGTGGATTTAAAAAAATCAGTTCTTGAGGGGGATGATGATATTGCTCAAGAACTCGCTCAAAAGGCTTTAGAGCAAGGTATAGAGCCAATGCTTATTGTAAACCAGGGAATTATTCCTGGAATTCAAGAAGCTGGAGAATTATGGAAGCAAAATGAATATTTTCACACTGATATAATTTTATGCGCTGAAGCTTTCCGTTTAGCAATGGAAGTGATAGAACCAAGATTAGAAGCCGGAGATAGAGGCTCTTCAGGTAAAGTAGTAATAGGAACAGTTGCAGGAGATATGCATAATTTGGGTAAAATTATGGTTAATGCAACTCTTCGTGGAGGAGCTTTTGAAGTTATTGATTTAGGGGAAGATGTTTCACAAGATACCTTTATTGAGAAGATTAAAGAAATTAATCCGGATATATTAGGTTTAGGATGTTATATGACGACCACAATGCTCGAAATGAGAGAGATCATCAAACGACTTGAAAAAGAAGGGTTACGAAATAACTTAAAAGTGATGATCGGTGGTGTTCCTTGTACTCAGGAATTTGCTGAAGAAATAAATGCCGATGTGTGGGGAAAAGATGCTTTTGATGCAGTAGAAAAAGCAAAAAAAATATTGGGGGTGTAGTAAATTGACCGAAGTAAAACAAGATTTGGGAAGTGCTATTTCAAGAGGAGGTAAAGGGTATATCAATATTGCAGCTCAATGTCATGACCATGTAATGTATCTTGCTGAAGTACCTGCTAAGAAGTTTTACACTGATTTTGATTTAAATTTTGAAATAGGCGGATTAGTAGGAAAATATTATGATTTAGATAGTCCAGCAGGAGGATATGATTCCTATAATTTAGAAGTAGAAGCGTTAGGAGGTAAATTAATTTATGGCGAAAATTCTATGCCTACTATTGATTTTCGTCAACCATTGATTAAGAACTATGAGGATCTAGAAAAATTAAAAAATAAAAAAATTGATTTTCAGAATGCTGGACGTTTTCCTATGATCTTAAATTCCATTAGCTCAATGGTTAGTGGAATGTGCATATTTTGCTCACCTTTTAGCTTAGCAGTTGGATTGATGGGATTTCCAAAACTCATTAGAGCAATGAAAAAGGACCCAAAATTATATGATGGAGTAATGAGTTTCGCTGTTGATGATGTTTTAGCACCTTGGATTAGGATTCAAAATGAGAAATCGGGTAATTTAATGGGAATAGGGGCTGATGCTTGGGCTAGTGTACCAAATCTATCCCCCAAAGAAATGATGGACTGGATTGTTCCTTATAATCAACGACTCGAAAATAAATGTAAAGCATTTGGAGTAATGACGATGAATGTGTCAGGGGACTATTGTGAAGAACGATTAGATAAGTTTGATGAGAAAATCCTTCATGATAGTTTTGATGTGGAGGTGGCAAGTTTTGGTGGTAATCCCGCATTATTCTTAATGATGGGTCGATGGCATGAATACTCTCTTGAAGCAGTACGCAACTACACTGAAAAATATCGAAAAGAAGGAAAAGATGTGTCAATTACGGCAGGAATTAATGCTCGATTGCTCCGTGATGGGCCCGTTGAGAAAATCGTTGATAATGTCAAAAGATTCATTGACGCATTTGCCCGTGATCATGATCTAAGCCTTTTCCTATCAAACGTTCCAGCGGATACTCCTTCGGAACACATTCATGCAGCTGTAGCTGCAACTCATACCTATGGAAAGTTCCCTATTGCAGACAACCTAGATGATATTGAATTAAAAATTCCAACAAAAAAATCTTTCAAAGAATGGAGAATTGAAAACGAACCTATTGTAAAGGCTAAAATGAAAGAGGAAGCAAAAGAAGAAAGATGCGGTCTTGCTGGATTACTATGGCAACAAATGGGATCAATAAACGAAAATGAAAAATTTAAAAAAGAGTATGCTGATGCAAAGATGAGTTTTCTTTATAATCTTACAGATCAACATTATAGTGCGTTAATTAAAATTGAAAATGGAACTCTAGACGTAAGACATATTGAGAATGATAGTGATATAATAAAAAATATTGAAGTCGATGGTTCAATAGCTTGTACTGCAAGTTTATTTTTCGACTTCACTGGAGGCAAAATTTCTAAAGCTGCAATGCTAATAAAAATGCTCACAGGAAAGTTGAAAGTTAAAGGCATGAAAAATATGAAAGAATTAGCCAAAATTATGGCATTATAAAGTAAGTTTAATAAAACATTATCATTTTTTTTCTTTTTCTATTATATTTAGAAGTATAAAAACTTAAAAAATAACTTTAAATTTTCTGTCGTTTCTTCCTTTTTATCTTACCTCCTCCACCGCCTCCTAGACCTGATAAATCAAAAGCGCCATCAGTAGCAATTGCGCAAGCAATTATTAAAAGCACGATAACTACCACAACGACAGCTAATACAAGAGCTACTAATAAAATTCCAAGAATTTTAAAAAATGCATATATCCAATTCTCGTTTTCAACTTTTGAAACGGTTCGAACGCCATAAAAAATTAAAATTAAGGAAATAACCAAGATATACGCAAGTGAGAGAGGTACTGTAATTAAAAAGTTATGGATGTTGAAAATAACGATGAAAACGAGTTCTATTATCGCACATCCAACTAAGAATAATAAAAGATGCGCCCAAATATATCCTTTAGAGAAATACTTATCTCTTAAAATGAGAGTTATAAAGTTTATAATGAGACTTGCACCGACGGATAGACTGACAAACATATGAACTTGGGATACAAATTCGGTAAAAATTACTATAGGAAGGCTTAAAATCCCTAATAGAAAGCAAAGTATTATAAAGAGTGAGATGCTCAATAGTGTTTTATTAGATTTAGAGGCAAAGAAAAATAAGATAAATAAGGCCACTTCTACGATTACGACTATAATATAGACCAATAAATTTCGTCCTGTTAAATCCAAATCTGAGAAAAGAAAGCTAAACAAGTACTCCCCACATAACCAGACTATAGAACCCAATAGAAGGATAGGATATATTTTACCAATTAGTATTTTTCTTTGAATTGAAGTAATTTGGTATTTTGTTTTTTTTTTTGATTCTTGAGATTCTAACATGAATATTCACCCATCAAAAGATCTTTTTAATTTTTACTTAAGTGTTATGTTTGAATCATGAGTTATAATCTTTATTCTATTTATATCTGGTGCGATTTTTTCAACTTTGAAAGCAATGAGGAAAGACTTAAAATCAAAAATATTCGTTTTAAAACTAATAATAATTGAATTTTAATAATAAGAACCATTTGCATGATCATATTTATTGAATCAAATACAATAAATTCAAATCGTTATAAGTTGAAACATTTATAATTAGGAGGATACAAAGATAAAAGGTGGAAAATTTGTCTGAAGAACAGACCAATAGTAAACACAAAATCGGAGCATTTATATGTAGATGAGGAGTTAATATTGGGGGTATTTTAGATGTGCCTAAAATTGTAGAAGAAATTGATAAACTTGATGATGTTTACGCTTATGAGTATTTAAATCTGTGTACGTCTGGAGGCGCTGAATTTATTAAAGAACAAATTGAGGAAAAAAGCTTTGACAGAATTATCTTAGCTGCTTGAACTCCAATAACACATGAACCAGTATTTCATGCTATTTTAAATGAAGCAGGATTGCCACAGAGATATTTGGAATTTGTAAACATTAGAGAACATTGTAGTTATGTTCATCAAGCAATGGAAGTAAGAGATGATGCTACACTTAAAGCAATAGAATTGGTGAAAGCAGGGATTTCAAGATCGCAATTTTTAGAAGAGATACCTACAAAAACAGTTGATGTAAAACCTACATGTTTGGTTATTGGCGGAGGAATTGCTGGTTTAAGTGCTGCAATTGATTTGGGAGATGCAGGATATAAAGTGTATTTAGTTGAAAAGAAGACAACAATCGGTGGTCGTATGTCTCAATTAGATCGAACATTCCCCACAGACGATTGTTCGATATGAATTCTCGGACCAAAGATGCTTGAAGCTGATCGTCATCCAAATATTGAAATGCTTACCTATAGTGAAGTAGAAAAAGTCGAAGGATATATAGGTAACTTTAGAGTCCAAGTAAAAAGAAAAGCTCGATTTGTCATTGAAAGCGAATGTACTGGTTGTGGAGCATGTACGGAAGTATGCCCGATATATGTTCCTAATTATTTCGATGAAAATCTTTCAGCTCGTAAGTGTATCGATATCGCATTTGCTCAAGCAGTTCCGGCAGTTTATGATATTGTAAGAGAATCGTGTGTAGAATGTTTTGCATGTGTCGAATCTTGTGATTTGGAGGCAATTGACTTTAGTCAACAAGACGAAATTATAGAGCTTGAAGCGGGAACAATAATTGTAGCAACAGGATGGGACTTATATCAAGAAGACGATTATGGGTACGGAAAATATGATAATGTTATTACACAGATCCAATTAGAAAGGATTCTTGCTCCAAATGGCCCTACGTTCGGTCATTTGGTACGCCCCTCAGATAGAAAACGTCCAAAGAAAATATTATTCATAAACTGCGTAGGTTCAAGAGATTTAAAAAAGAATGAATATTGTAGTGTCGTGTGTTGTAATTTATCCGTAAAGAATTCCAAACTTATAATCTCAGAATATCCCGATTCAGAAATTACGGTATGTTATATAGATATGAGATGTGCTGGGAAGATGTATGAAGAATATTATAGAAGAGCTAGGGATGCTGGAATTCTTTTTGTTAAAGGGATGATTGGAAAAATAGAAGAAGATCCGCTAACAAAGAATCTTACCGTTGAATTTGAACCAGTTGGGACTGATACAATCGTAAAACAAGAAGTTGATATGGTTGTTTTGTCATCGGCATCATTACCATCGCGGGGTACAAACGAAATTGCTTCTATAATGAATATTGAGAAATCACCAGATGGTTTCCTAAAAGAAGTTCATCCACGTTTAGAACCAATCAAGACGAAGGTCCCAGGCGTATACTTAGCCGGTTCATGTCAAGGTCAAAAATCAATTGAACTAACAGTAAGTCAAGCTAAGGGAGCAGCATCATCAGCAGGCATTCCAATGGGACGAGAAGAGTATGTTATTGAATTAATACGTGCCCAACCAATAGACGAAAGATGTGCAAAATGCTATAAATGTATTGAAGCTTGTCCATACAAAGCGATTTCTATTAATGATGAAGGAACGATTGTTGTAGATGTAATAAGTTGCAGAGGTTGTGGAATATGCACTGCAATTTGTCCTTCTAAAGCGATAGAATTAGCGCATTATAAAGATGTTCAATATGTAAGCTATATTGACGAATTATTGCCAATTGAGGATTAAAGAGGTAAATGAAATGAGTAACAACGATATTAAAATTCTATCTTTTTTATGTTTAAAATGAGGCTATGGTGCAGCTGATATGGCGGGAACTATTAGAGCTCAATACCCCACATCTTTAAGAACCGTTTTAGTTCCATGCACAGGAAGGGTTGGTGCGGATGTAATTATGAGAGGGTTTGGGAGAGGCGCTGACGGTATAATTATTGTTGGATGATATCCTGGAGAATGCGATTATGAAAAAGGCAACTATTTTGCCCATAGATCAATTGCATATCTAAAAGAAGTAGTTAAAACCATTGGACTTGACCCAAAAAGATTAAAGATGGAATACTGTAGTTCAGCAGAAGGTTCGAAATATCGGGAAGTAGCAACTGCTTTTGATGAAGAAATACGGAAACTTGGACCGAGCCCGTTAAATAAAAAAAATAAAGACTCCTCTAAAAAATAAATGTGTTAGCTAATGAAGCTGAGTTAAAAAAATGAGAGCTCAGTTGAAGAAATGGGAGCACCATATAACACATTAAATAAATTATTAAAAAATAAAAGAAAAAGTTGTAAAAAATTAAATCAAAAACAAGAAAATAAATTTACTATTTTGAGTTGGAATAACATGGATGCGTTAGATGAATATTTAATTAAAATTGAGGATTTTCCTAAGCTATTAGCTACGCTCTTGCAAGAAAAAATCGTGGACAAAATTATTGGAGCAAAGTTAAAAGTAGATAAGAAGTCCGGGGCTGTAGATAGGTTTACCGTATCTCCAGTACTCGTTGAAAAACCAGAAGATTTTGTTACTTTTCCTTTAACGAATTTAATTGCATATGGGTATGCGAGAACGGATACTGCTGCGAAATTCTTACACAAATCAGTTGATGGGGCTAAAAACGAAAAAGTAGGAGTTATCGCTCGTCCTTGTGATACGCGTGGAATTATTGAGTTAGCAAAGATTAGACAGATTAACATGGATAATCTCTTTGTTGTTGGCTTTGAGGATAGAGGGATGATAATAAACGCCGCTCGCGAATTGAAGAAAGTAGAAGGGCTTGATTTAACTAAAGTTGTTAAAGAAAAAGTTGGCGATAAAGGATTAATTCTTAAATTTGAAGATGGTAGTACCAAGGAGGTTGGATTAGATATAGCAGAGAACTGTTCGCGTTGTAATAGGAAGGTTCCTGTTGTAGCTGATATTAGCGTTAGTGATCTTGTATTACCTATTGATTCGGACGAAATCGTGCTTAAAGTGTATTCAGATAAAGGCGAAGATCTCGTAGAAAAATCAAAGATCAACAAAAAACCTTTACCTGAAGATATGAAAACTAAGCAATCCGAAGTCCTTAAAAACATTAAGGATGCAGCTATAGCAAAGAGAGCAAAGGATTTAGAAGAATGGGACAAGCTTTCTCAGGAAGAAAAATTGGAGAGGTTCCAAGCATGCACTATGTGCAACATGTGCATCAGAGGATGTCCAGTATGTTACTGTGTTGATTGTATTCTAATGAAGAAGAGGAAAGAAAAGATCATCAATAAAGAATCCTATCAATTAACAAGAATTGCCCATGTCGCAGACCGCTGTGTCGAATGTGGAAATTGCGATAATAACTGTCCACAACATCTTCCACTATCACTATACTTCCAATCGTTAAACGACTCCTTTAAGGAAAAGTTTGATTATAGCGCCGGTGAAAGCATAGATGATATACCGTTCAGGTCTGGTAAAGCGATTAGCCAAATGGAATTAGAAAAAACTTAATTCTACTTTGGTCAATAAGTTTTGATATAAATTCTTAAAAATACAAAAAGATATTTTAAATTAAAGAAGGAAAAATAAAAGTGAAGGATTATGTCGTTACCAGCTAAGAAAGCGATCGAAATTGACGAAAATATTACTCATTATGTCTATAAGATGCTTTCCCATGAGAGTATATTAAAATACGATGAAAGTAAATGCGTTGAGTGTGGTTTTTGCCATAGAGTTTGTCCTGTAACAATTTCTATTTACGATGAACCATTAAAAAAAACTGCTATAGGAACTCCAGAAGAGATGAGAGTTGAATCAGATAAAAAAATTGTCGTAGATGTTGATAAATGCATATGGTGTGGCAGTTGCAGCTGGATATGTCCGGGATATACGCTAGAATTAATAATCAACGGAGAAAGTAAGATATTATTAGTAGAGAATGGTTCTCTTGCTGAATTCGATGAAGAAGTTCGCATTTTAGAAGATGGTCAAAAAGTACGAAAGGTAGTAGATGGTTCAATTAAATTCGACTGCACTGAAAAAGATACTAAAGTAATTGACGCGTTTACTGAAGAGTGTTCTGTAGATGCTATGTCCCGTGATGGTAATGACATAGCCGTAGACATAGATAAATGTATTTTATGTTTTAAGTGTTCGGACGCTTCGAAAAATTACGATAATATTAGCGTAGAGATTCACAGAGATAAATTCAAGAAAGAAAAGGGGAATCCATCCTCAGTTTGGGATGGTATCATGCTCCGCGTTCTCGGAAAAGAAGGGAAAATTAAAGGAATTATGAGTCGTAGTCAAAATAAACTTGCAGATTCCGTTATGCGCTTGTTAGGCAAGGAATCTGTCGAGGAAGAGTAAGAAACCTAATTTATAGTAATTTTTATTTTTAACATATTTTTTATTCTTTAGTTTCTCTACAAAGATCAGTAAACTATAATTGTATTATAAGGAGATAATAAAGATGAAAGATATTATTAAGAAAATCTTACTATTTTTAATACTTCAGATTACTTATCCAAACATATTCTATATTCTACTTGTTCCAGAAATTTATACAGCACCCATTTATGTTTTATATTTGTTAACGAATTACATAATTGCTCTTGCAGATTCATTGATACGTCCTCTAACGAAAGAGAGAAATCCTTCAAAAATATATGATTTCTTAATATTATTGATGTTTTTCTTAGCACCATTCTTATTAATTGCTGCTTTTTATGAGAATAAATTACTAATATCATCGATTCTACCATTCTGGGATAGCCTTATTGTGAGTTATATTGGATTTGTCATTTATCTCTCAGCAGGTATCTTTGTTATTGTAGGACGAGTACAGCTTGGTAAGTTCGGTTCAGGTGAATTAATAACGGAGAAAGACCATAAACTTTACACCGAAGGAGTTTACAAATATATCCGGAATCCGATGTATTCTGGGGCATTAATAGCTGTTATTGGTTTTGGTTTGGTCTTTAGAAGTATAATAACGCTTTTATTCATTTCGATTTTCTATTTTATAGTGTTTAAAATGAGAATCGATGAAGAAGAAAGACTTCTTTACGAAGCTTTTGGAGAAGAATTCGCTGATTACAAAAAGAAAAGCAAAAAACTAATACCGTTTATCTATTAAAATATTAAAAAATAGCTTACTATAATTGTAGTAATCATGCAAAAAATTATTCAAATTGAAATAGAATTGAACTGTGATATTAGTGAAGCGTTCGAAATGTTCACAGTAAGCGAGAAATTAGAATCGTGGTTACCGGAGAAAGCTGAGGTTGAGCCTAAAATAGGTGGTAAGTACGAATTATTTTGGGACCCTCAAAATCCAGATATTAATAGTACAATAGGTTGTAGGATTACCAGTTTCGAAAAAGATAAATTTCTATCATTCGAATGGAAAGGTCCAGAAATGTTTCAATCTTTTATGAATTTCTGCGATCCGTTGACGCATGTAGTAGTTTTTTTTACCCCAGGTTTGAAGGATCCTAAAAAATCGCTAGTTTATCTGTTCCACTCTGGTTGGAGAGATGATCCCGAATGGCAAAAAGCTCGTGAATATTTTGAAAAAGCGTGGTCAGGTGCGTTAAGTGAATTAAAAGAAAAATTAAGCAATTAAACTACTTGATTAGGTCTAATCTTTCACCTAATCTTTATTTTATTTAACTTTGTGAACCTTACTTTCTCAGTTTAATAACAGAATAAATGATTAATACTAGGCCAGTTATTATGAAAACCGTTGAAGCAGCAACAAAAAACAAAGCAAAGAACACCTCACCTACAGTGGTAACTTGCCATATTATTATAAATATTATTATACCTCCAAGGATGAGAAAAATCACCCCTGGGAGTATCAACTTCTTTTCCCATCCTGCCTCTCTCTTATGTTTTGAAGGATAATTTTGCTCCTTCCAAGCCTTAAGGTTTTCATAATTAGCGCTGAACCCAACAATGCCACCAATTAATATTAAGAAGACTAAATATGACATTATTCCAAATCCACTAAATAATAAAGGAGCGTTTATAAGGCCAACAATACCCACAAAAAGCGTTATACCAATGCCAATCGCTTTTCTGAAAAATCCAATAATGACTCCAATTAAAGCTAAAACGCCGAAAAATATTAGAATATTAAAATAATATTGTTCCCACCAAGCACCATTAATTAATCCATCTATACCAATGTAAATAGTAAAAATAGCTCCTGTCAGACTTACGATTAATCCTATTATCGTTATACTTTTCTTCCCAAAATTTCTTTTTTCATCGGAAATCTTTTTCACCTTCACTTTTTACGAATATGAATTAAAATTTAGATCGATAAGATTGTATATAAACCTTTCATCGAAACTTACTAGTAAAAAATGATTTTTATAGGTTCGCTAGCTAATTTAAAAGAAAAGCTTAGCAATAAAACAACATGATTAAGCGAAATTTTAAACTTTTATTTTATTCTAATTTTTATCCTCGACATTTAAATGAGTAGATTACTTATAATAGCAATAGGTTGAAAACTCATGACTGAAGAAATTTTAAATGAGCTTGATATAGACCACTTTAGGAGTGCGTTTAGTAAATACACCATAGAGGCTTTTCAAAAACTTCCAAAATTAGACAAACCGCGTATATTGGACATCGGTTGTGGTTCAGGTGTTCCCACCATGGAATTAGCAAAGTTAAGTGATGGCGAAATAATAGGTATTGACATCGATCAAAAAAGTTTAGACAAATTAAAGAAAAAAATCGAAAAGGAAGGCTTAACTCATAGAGTTAAGGCGATAAAATGCTCACTATTAGAGATTAAATTTCCAGACAATAGTTTCGATATCATATGGGCTGAGGGTACGTTGACGACGCTAGGAGTTGAAAAGAGTCTAACATCATGGAATAGACTTCTTAAATCTAATGGTTATTTGGTTGTTCACGACGAAATTAAACACTTTTTCGAACAGCGTCATGAAGTTGATAGATGCGGATATAAATTTATTGAACATTTCTCTTTACCAGAGGAAGCTTGGTGGGAAGAATATTACCAGCCATTAGAGGTTAAACTCTTAGAATTATCTAAAAAATATGCAACTGATCAAGCTGCTCTCAAGGTGTTAAAAGTACATCAAAACGAGGTAGATATTGTCAAAGCTAGTCCGGAAAGCTTTCAATCAGTTTTCTGTATCATGCAAAAATTAGAAAAAAAAGTAGAAGATCATTTATTTCAGATAATCTAAGGCTGTAAGTGCGAAAATTTTAGTAGTATTTATTAAATCTTCGATATATACAAATTCGTCTTGGGCGTGGTAATTATTATCTCCTATCATAGGTCCAATTAGTAGTGTATCAATACCATTTCTCTTAAAGTGATGAGCATCGGTTGAAGCAATAAACATCTTAAAATCGCGTTCTTCGTTATAAAGGGTGTTGAAAGCTTTTTTAACACTGTTGGCAAAATCAGTGTTAGTGTCTGCTATTAGTGGTTCTACAAAAACAGGCGCTTGAACATTTAGATCTATTTCAGGATTTTCCTTTTTGTATTCCTTAGTAAAAGTTAAAATCTTTGTTTTGATAGCCTCCAAATCCATTTCAGGAATAACATTAATTAAGCAATGCAGATTACAGTTATCCGGCACAGATGAATGTGATACTCCTCCATCTATTTTTGTAATTGTAACAGAACCTACTTTTGATGGCATCCCAGGAGCTATAGGATATTGCGTTTCTGTTTTTTCAATTTCTTCTTGTAAATTCTTCAAAAAATCCACGATTGGGATCATCTTATGAATCGCATTTATTCCTGAGTACTGATTTCGATTTGGAGGATTTAAATCGGGGTAAGCCATGTTATGTCGACGAACTCCCTTTATAGTGAAACTGACCTGAAGAGTTCCTCCTACATAAGCCGTAGGATAATTACGGGGGCCATCCCCTACTAAACAAGCATCTCCCCTTATTATTTCGTCGTTGGCTATATATTCGGCTCCTCCGAATCCAGCTATTTCCTCGTTAACAACGGCTGTTATAAGTAATTTACCGTTTAACTCAATTCCCGCATCTAATAGTGCTTTCGCAGCGAATATTTCAGCAGCTACACACGATTTATCGTCACAAGCTCCTCTACCATAAATTTTATTTCCAATTATTTCACCGGAATGTGGATCTTTTGTCCATCCATCAAAAACTTCGACAGTATCCATGTGAGCATTAAAAATTAGAGTTCGACCGCCCTCTTTACCCATTTCGCCAATTACATTGTTTCTTTTAACTTTGTTCCCTATCCCAAATTCTTCCATTTTCCCAGCTACGAATTTCGATATTGGTCTATATTTTCCAGGAGGAATTTCAGATGGAATTCGGACAATTTGCTGTAAAAATGTTACAAGCTCGTCTTTCATTTCATCAATTTTTTGAAGCACAATTTTTTCTTTATCGTCCATAATAACAACTCAAAATCTATTCTAATATATTGTTTACTGTTAAGAAATATAAAACTATAAAATTAAAAAACTAACAACCACATAATTATTTATCTTTTTAATTAAAAAGAATTCGAACTATTATCTAAAGTGAAAATAAATGGTAAAACGAGTTGCAATTAACGGATTTGGTAGAATCGGTCGATTATTCTTTAGAGCTGCTTGGGGCAACCCAGAGATAGAGATTGTTTCAATCAACGATCTTTTTGAGCCAAAATATTTAGCTTATGTATTGAAATATGATTCAATGCAAGGAAAATGGCCAGGAACTGTTGAAGCCGAAGAAACAGCCTTAATCGTTGACGGAAAAAGAATTCCTATAACAGCTGAGAGAGATCCAGCTAATTTACCACACGGCAGCAATAATATAGATGTAGTTGTTGAATCTACAGGATTTTTTATAAAACGAGAAGGAGCTCAAAAACATCTAGACGCGGGAGCAAAGAAAGTCGTGATCAGTGCTCCAGCAACTAATCCAGATATTACAGTGGTTCTAGGATGTAATGACGATAAACTCACTGAAGAACATAAAATTATCTCAAACGCTTCATGCACAACCAACTGTCTCGCACCAATCGTAAAAGTTTTAAACGATAATTACAAGATTTCCAAAGGGATTATGACTACGATACATGGCTATACAGGTCCACAAAAAACTGTCGATACTGCCGTGGCTGGAGCCCCAATTAAGATGATTAGAGGGCGGGCAGCAGCACAAAACATTATCCCAACTTCAACAGGTGCAGCGAAAGCCATCGGTGCGGTTTTTCCAGAATTAAATGGGAAACTGGACGGAATTGCTATGCGAGTTCCTGTTGCAGACGGAAGTTGTGTAGATTTGAAATGTATAGTAGAAAACCCTCCAACAGTCGAAGATATAAATGCTAAAATGAAAGCTGCTTCTGAAACTTACCTAAAAGGGATTTTAGAGTATACAGATGACCCAATAGTGAGTAGTGATATCATCGGGAATCCTGCAAGTTCAATATATTGTTCCTTATGGACAAAAGTAATTGGAGATTTAGTAGCTGTCGTATCTTGGTACGACAACGAAATGGGATATTCTAATCGGATAGCAGATTTAATTGCTAAAAAATTATAGATTCAAAAATTTTTTATTTTTTTTAATTTCTTTTCTTAAATAATCTTATTATAAACATCCCCAATAAAAATTAATAGATTCTGGAGAGGTAAGAATTCTTTCATCTGCAGATAGATAAATAAAGGAACCGCTAACATCGTAAAGAAAACCACATCTCCCGGATGTTTCGTCAGTATTTATTTTGCTTACAAAATAACTGTGAACATAACTAGCACCTCTGAAACTTTCAAACCAAGTAAGGTTATAAGTAATGCTTCCTAAGTCTCCCAAAGTCATTATCACATCCAATGCTGTAATTACACCATTTTTAAACGTTTCATTTCTCTTATTATGTGGAACAACGGTTACATTATAAAATTCTACGCTAAAACTGTGTCCAGTTATATTAACTCTTGGGATAATTATCGAGTTATTATTGTAAGCATAACGGGAGACTTCTTCAGTAAAAAGCGAAAAAGCAGCGTTAATGTACGATTCGCTTTCATGGTACATAATAATCCTCGATCCTGGTTTCCATGGATAATGGTCCATCCTAACCACATTTTTTTCAATATCGCCACCACTATAATATATGTGATACCACCAATAATCAGTATTTCCATTTAAGGAGTCAATTATGTAAGTATCCATACTACTATTGAAGTGGGAAATTAAACTGATTTGGTCTGTTGAATTAAGATGAACAAGAATGTCATATACGGAAAAGGATCCATTTTGAAAAAGGTCTGGGCGAACGCTATTAACCTCATTTGGGTCAAATTCATATTTAGTTCCTCCAATATAAACTCCAGGAGATCCTAATCCGGAGGGAAGATCTACAAAGATTGTCACGAGTATTAAAGAAAAAATAAGAAATACAAGAGAAAGATTAGCGCTCCAATGTTTTATCCTTCTTCTAGTAAAATAAAATGTCGCACCGATTCCAACGTGAACGATCATAAATATGGAAAGTATTATATCAAAATCTAGATGAATTGAAAATGGTAGAAAATTGCCAAAAATAGCATTAAAAGAAGGGTAATACGATAGTCCAGAAAAACTTATTAGAGACGCCATGACAATAATACCCCATTTCGTTATTTTCTGAATTAACCGTAAACTGATAGTACTAGAGGTATTTTCTCTCTTAAAGGCAGCTCTAATTCGACTCCATGTGAGGTTCAAATAAAGAATTGAAAACATAAAATGTACGAGTAATAATCCAGGAAAAATCCAACCAGTAGCTAAGTGAAGAAATAGAAATAATTCATGAAATGGGAACCACCGCTTCGTTACGGCATAACCTAAGAAGATAGTTATAAATGCAAGCAGAGTGATTAACCATGAAGTTACTCGGTGTATTTTTAAACCTTTAACCCACATTTTAAACTTTCTTTTACAGAAGAAAAAGGAGATAGCTTTTTAAAATTTCTTATAATGATTTAAAGTTAATTTGATTTCAATTTTTTCGTCTGGTTTAACATTATAAAAAACCGGAAGTCCTAAAGATTATTTAAATGCGTGTTGATTTTTAAGTTTGAACATCTGAAGGGTTAAGGGTTGAGTTTATTTGCAGTCAGATGAAAGTGAAGTTAAGTTTTATGATAAGTTAAAAGATTATAACGGTCAGATTTATACAGGAATGAAAATAGGAGGCACGCATAAGTGGCATTACAACAATGGTAAATGGTTTGAAACTAAAGTTGCCCCAAATCAATGGACATTCAATTTTCATAGTACAAAGACTCGATTTCATTCAGCCCCTATGAATTCCGGTGCTAAGTTAAATACAAAATATCATTGGTATATAATCGCTGATCAAATTGCTTCGAAACTTGATGCCAACTCATATTTAACTAACATGAAAGGAATTAAATTTAAAATTGGTCATAAAAGACCAAATTGGAAAACCTATAGTTATAATTACCCCGAACAGGAATCATATCAAAAACGGGTTATTAAAATTTTAGAGAAGACTCTGGAAAATTTAAAAAATGAAAAGGTCGGTATAGAGAAATTCGCGTTATAATCTTAGGTTTTAATAAAATTCAATTGGTAAACAAAAAAATTTCCAAAACCTTCAAGGAATTCTAATCCAGCCTTGCTTGCCCATTTTTTCTCAGTCTTTCTTAAGGGGTAATCGGGGTCAAAAAATAATTCGCATAGTGATACGATTCCTCCCGGTTTTAGAACTCTTTTAAATTCCTTTAATGCATGAACTGGATCTGGTATTTCAGGTAAACAAGTTATAGCAAAAATTCTGTCAACGCTTTCATTTTCGAAAGAAAGATTATGAACATCATCAATCTTTGGAACGATATTCGTAATTATCTCTTCCTCTACTTTTTTCTTTAATCTATTTATTACATTTTCTTGAATATCAATTGCATAAATTTTTCCATTAGGGAGTAACCTTTTTGCTACAGCTTTTGTGTAGTTTCCCTTCCCTGGTCCAACTTCAACAACGATCATTCCGGGTTTGAGGTTCATATTATTTGCGATGGTTTCAGGTTTTTGAATAACTTTACGCCTCCAAGCGTTATCTATCAAACGAGTGAGAAAAGCAGGAATTGGAAATTTATGGATTTTCCGAATTATTCGCATAATAACAAATAACCAAAGTAGAAAACAAATGAAAATGATTAGAAGTATTATTAACACATTTTTAAAAATAATTAAGAAATCAATAATACTTAGGTCACCGTAAATCTCTATTTATGTAGTAAATATTTTAAAAAAGAAATAAATTTATACCTCCAAGATTTTATCAGATCATGGAATTAACCAGTGCGAAGAGATTAGGATTAGATGATAAGGAACTTTTCGACAAATATTTTCAGAAATATCCCCCTCAAAATTCTGAATTTACATTTACAAATCTTTTTATGTGGAGGAATTTCTACGAGTGGTTTTATTTAGAATGGAACGATCATTTAGTTCTATTTTCAAAAGAATATTTTAAAAAAGTTAGACCTCCATTAACCAGAAAGGAGGATGCGAACTATTTTTTTCCTCCGATTGGTCCTGATCCTGCAGCAATGATATTCAATATCGCAGAAATTTATAAAAAAGCAGAATTTAATCGAATATCAGAGTATATTACAAACGCTCTCATCAAAGATGAAAGATTTACTTCAATGAACTTTGAAATTGTTGAAGATCGTGATAATTGGGATTATGTATACGAAGTTGAAATGTTAAAAACTTTACCGGGGAACCGTCATCGCCAGAATCGAAGGTGGCTAAATAAATTTCTGCAAACTTATGATTACCAATTTGAAATTCTCACCGAGGATTTAATAAATAAATGCAAGAAATTGCAGTTAGAATGGTGTGTAATGCGACAATGTGAAGAGGATGAGGGATTAGAACAAGAACAAGAAGCTATATATGAAGCATTAGATAATTTCTCTACACTAGGCTTTAAAGGAGCATTAATATGTGTTGATGACAAATGTGCGGGATATACCTTTGGAGAAATGCTTAATTCAGATACTCTCGTAATTCACGTTGAAAAAGCACATATGGAGTATGAAGGGGGATACCAAGCAATAGGTAACCTCTTTCTAAATAATGTTTATGAAGATGTTCAATTTGTTAATAGGGAACAAGATTTGGGCGTAGAAGGATTACGTAGAGCAAAGGAATCGTATAAACCAATTCGCATGATAAAAAAAAGTATAATTTATAGAAAGGATTAAAGAATAATAATTGGATTTATGAATATTTATATATGCTTATTTAATTGAAATACATAGTTCAATATTATTAATATATGAGAATTTACATATAATACTAAAATATACCATAATTAATGTGAGTTATTATGTCAGATGAAGAAAATTATGATAAGCAAGTAAAGACAGATAAGGTAGGAAATTTAATTGGAAAAACTACTACTCACACAGTTCAAGTTCAATTTTCTGACCCTACAATAGAACGAAATGCATATTTTGTAATCTACGGAGAAAAGGACGAGGAAGGGCAGAGGGCAAACTACATGTTAAACATTAAATCGATGTGGAGCGAAGCGAAAGGAATGCTTGCAGACCTACAAGTTTGTGGAGAGAGGCCAAAAAGACCGTTTGATATAGGATCGGAAGTTTATCGAGCAAGTGAACTCCAAATTACCACGTTATTAGGAATATCCAATCCACCTGAAGAATCTGTTTCTATTGGAAAATTAATTGGTTATGAATTCGATGTGAATTTATTAGTTAAGAACTTTGGGAGGATTTTTATTACCGGAAAATCCGGATCAGGAAAGAGTTACACGATGGGCGTGCTCTGCGAAGAATTCATGAAAAAGGGTATTCCTCTTGTAATCCTTGACAGACATGGCGAATACGGGAGTCTAAAAGTAAAAGCGGGAGAAGATGAAGGAGCTGAAGGAGTTAAAGAAGAAAGCGAATTTGTGAGTAGTATTATAGAATACTCTGATTTAAGCGTAAATAAAGGAGGCGATATCGATGTAGAATATTTGTTTTCGCTGGACGCTACCGATATCGTTGCTCCAAATTTATGTTCCATTGTAAACATGAGAGGTATGGATTTAAACGTACAAGAAATGATTGCGGGGAAGCTTCTGAAGAAGTTATATCAGGCTAGTACAGGTAGAAGAATTGCTCCGTTTTACTTATTGCTTGACGAAGCTCATTTATTTGCCGGAAAGAAACAAACCGAGACATGTGAAATTGTAAAATTATTTTCACAAGAGGGACG
Organism: Promethearchaeota archaeon; assembly: GCA_016839745.1. Lineage (GTDB taxonomy): Archaea > Asgardarchaeota > Lokiarchaeia > Sigyniarchaeales > SOKP01 > SOKP01. Next base: position 9,993 of record JAEOTS010000037.1, on the reverse strand, counting down.
CAAGTTCGGTGCTAATTTAATCATCGGCACCCAAAGGCCTCAGTTACTGGACACAACTATACGAGCACAAGCAGGAAGTTGGGTTGTCCATAACTTAACCGATATTCGAGATATTGACGTTACCATTTCAAGCGCAGAGGATTTAACTCGGAGCAACAAAACAGATATTCAAGGGTTAGATAAAGGTGAATCAATCTTATGTGGGGAAGCAATTAAAGGAATACCTCTGTTTGTAAAAATACGTAAAAGGACAACTGCTCATGGTGGAATAGGTTTTAATCCACTTGACTACCTTTCAGAACATACTGTAGAAGAACTACAAAAGCGTAAGCAAAAGATTCTAGGAGAAAAAAGTGCTAACGAATTAGAAACGGGAAAAACTATTTTTGAAGAAATAACAGCTCCAAAAACATCAGCAGAATACTTAGACCAGATTGCTTTTTTAAAAGTTAGAATAAAGGAGTTGGAAGACGAAATAGAAATGCTAAAAGGGAGGATTATGGATATTGAGGAAGGAGAGGGAGTTCCGTTATCAATGGATAATATTACTGGTGATGATGCCATCGAAGACCTACAAACGGAATTAAAAGTGTGGAGGGAAAAATATAATTATCTTAAAGAAACTATGGAAAATCCAGACTCAGCTTTTTCTTCAGGAGAGGGGAGTAGTGAAATGATTATCGAGCTTCAAAACAGAGCAATCGAATTAGACGCCCAAGTAAAAAAATATAAATCCCAGTATACTGACGCACTTCTATTAGCAGAAAAAGCAATCAATGAATTAAAAAAGCGAAAAGGATAGTTACGTTAACAAAATTTTTACTTCATTATTAAACCATTATAAATCTTTTCTATTTTCTTATTTGCCCTCAGATTATTTGGACCGATAAAGGAATCATTAATTTTATTTTAGATACCTCAAATTATTACTTATTGTTATTATTTCAAATGAAAAACAAGTGTTATTATGGATATTAAAAGCATTCGATCTCTACAAGAAGAATTATCTACTCTTATTGGAGTTTCTGGTCATGAGGATGATGTTAGCAACTTCATTTTGAAATTAATTGAAAAAGAGAATCTCGCTGATAAGGCTTGGATTGACCCTCTAGGGAATGTTCTTGTGATAAAAAAGGGGACAGATGGGAAAAATAAAATTTTGTTAGATGCTCACACAGATGAAATCGGATTTATGGTTTCTCATATCGAGAAGAATGGATTTTTAAGATTTGTTCCTGTTGGAGGTTGGGATCAAAGGATATTATTAGGTCAATCTGTAGTGATACGCTCCCAAGTAGGAGAAAAATTTCACGGTATAATTGGTTCAAAACCTCCGCATCTCACATCTATAAACGAAAGAAAGAAACTTGTAGAAATCCCTAATATGTATATCGATATAGGAATGAATTCAATTGAGGAGGTTACGAACAATAATATAGTCATAGGAACAACTGGCACTCTCTTTTCTCCGTTTATGGAATTTCCAAATAACATGGTTCGTGGTAAGGCTTTCGACGATCGCACGGGTTGTAACGTGCTCATTCAGATTTTAAGGCTACTCAAAGAAAATTCGGCTTTTAAAGATACAGTATTATTTAATTTTGCAGTTCAAGAAGAAATAGGAAGGAGGGGTGCGATCACTGGAGCTTTTAAACTTGAACCGACAATTGCCCTTGCTATAGAAAATACCACAGCTGCCGATGTTCCCGGCATTAAAGAAGCAGAGATCCCCGTATATATAGGAAGAGGCCCCGCAATTACAATCGCGGACAAATCTATGATATCTAGCAAGAGAGTTAACGAAAGAATTGTTAAAAACGCGGAGCTTGATAAAATTCCGTATCAGTTTAAGAAACCCATGTATGGATTGACCGACGCGGGTTATATTCATATTTCTCGTGAAGGCGTGCCCAGTTCTGTGGTTTCTGTGCCCTGTAGATATATTCATTCTCCAACGTCACTACTAAAATTAGATGACATCCTTAATACGGTTCAAATTATTAACGCGTTCTTACGAAATAAAGCTAATATCTAAGGAAAAAAGAAAATTAAAAAAAATTTTAATTTTTATCTTTGTTTTGGTGGTTTTATTATAAAAGTTAAAATTGCTGAACCGACAGACATAGTTCCCATTACTATAAATAGTATCAGATAACTTCCAAAAATGCTAACAAATAAGTTTACACCAACAGCACCAATAAATCCTGCTACGCCGTAAGCCGTAAAAACAATTCCATAGTTTGGACCTAAATTTTTTGATCCAAATAGATCAGCTGTGGCCGTTGGAAATAAGCTGAAATTACCTCCAAAACAGAAGAAGATTGCACAAGTTATGATTAAGAAATATATTTCGCTACCATTTGTTGTGAAGTAGATAAACATAAGGATTGCTTGAGTTGTGAACATTAACAACATAGATTTTTTATAGGTTATCATATCTGCTAATTTCCCCCAAACTATTCTGCCTAATCCGTTGAATAGAGCTGCTAAACTTCCAATTAACACGAAATCACTGGTACCAATTACATATAAGAATACATCAGGGGCTGCATAGGTTTTGGCAAATGCAGAAAATGATCCTATAACCATTAAACCGGACATAGCACTTAATGCGAAAGCCGTCCAAAGCATCCAAAATTGGGGTAATTTTACTGTTTTAGCTCGTTCGAACTCCAGACCCGATATTCCACTTTCTTCCGAAGGAGGAGGAGGTGTCCATCCATCAGGTTTCCATCCCTCGGGTGGATTGCTCAGTGTCATTGCTCCTCCTATAACAAGAACGAGATAAATAATTCCTAAAATTACGAACATTAATGGAATATTCGGCGAAATTACATCAACAAAATTTGGAGCTTTGTCTGATAACCCTGTTGGATTAGCTAATGCTTGTATTATGTAATTAAAAACGAAAGCACCAGCACCAAACCCTGCAACAGCAATTCCATTAATAAATCCTTTTTTATCTGGAAACCATTTACCCGCTGAAGCGATTGGACACACATAACCAAACCCAATACCTGCTCCAAAGATAATTCCATAAGTAATTAAAAGGCCTATAAAAGTAGTCATAAATGCGGATAAAATTAAGCCGATTCCAATTAATATCCCTCCCAAAATCGCAATTTTTTTAGGACCGTACTTCTGTTGTAGTTTACCCGCAAAAATCATCGTAATTGCAAAGGATAATAATCCAACTCCGAAAATATACACCGTAACTTCTCTAACGATGATTGGATCTAAATTCATAGTTAAATTCAAATATGGACTTACAAATACCGTCATGGTTCCCCAGGAATAAATCGTCCCTAAAGCCAATTGAATTAATATTGCTCCTATTACTACAATCCATCGATTTCTAACTTTTTCTTCAGTCGACATTTTCTATCAATATAAGTATTTTATTATGTCAAGAAGTTATCTGAAGGATAAAAACATTTCATTAATAATTTATTGAGGATTCTACGTGGAATTTACTAGATTAAAACAAAGATTAGCAAGAAACTTCTAGAATATTAATGTGATAAAAAAGAGTTTTTATATAATTTGGAATTTAAATATAGAACTATGAATACATTAAATCTAACAAAAAAAAGAATCGTATTTATATGCATTTTTCTCGCTATTTTTACGCTTGGAACGGTTTTCATTTTTATAACACCCCTTAGCGTAAAAAGTACTTATGGATTATCAACTGAGACGAGTGATGGCGTCACTATTTCTTATAACATTTTTGAACCGGTAAGTGGTGGACTTAACAAACCAGCTATTATAATTGGACATGGGGTTATGGTCAACAAAGAAATGTTAAAAGGGTACGCGTTAGAGTTAGCAGCAGCAGGATTTGTTACCGTACCATTCGATTTCAGAGGACATGGACAAAGCACTATGGTAGAACCAGATAATAAAACAAAAGATATAATTGCGATTAAAGAGGAACTTAGTCTTAGGGGTGATATAGACATGAACGCCTTGGGTTATATTGGGTATAGTATGGGTGGATTAGGACAATATCTTATTCAAGATGATCTATCATTTAAGTGTTTTATAGGAATTGGCACTGGGTTAAATTCCAGCCTTAGAACTGGTACAATGGCTGAGCCATTAAATGTGCTCATGATTCAAGCGTTGTTCGACGAAGTTGCTAAGCTACCATACCTTAAAGCAAGTTTAGCAGTTAGAGTCGGAATCCCGGTTTCGAATGTAGATACAAACAAATTGTACGGATCGTTTCAACAAGGAAACGCTTCTATGATTTATTTAGATGATAACAGTAATCACCTCACAGTTGCCTGGGACGAGGATTTTATTCGTGAAGCAAGAGACTGGGCCATAAATTCCTTTGATATTGACGTCGTAGATGAGACTTACTATGTGAAAATAAGAGGGTTAATTTTATTGATACAAGTGATTGGAGGGATTGGATTTTTCTTTTTAACCATCGATCCTTTGTCTAAATTAATTCTAAAAGCAAAAAGCGATAGGGATAAGGAACTTCAATATTATACCATCGACACGCCTGATATGTCTATAAAAAGTATTTCGATGAAAGCGATATTATATCCAATCGTGCTCGGTATTCCCGGCGTAATTATATTTATACCCCTATTACTAATATTGCCATTAGCAATCGCTGCTTTTGTAGTAACTTTATTATTTGGTCAAGCCTTTGGATTGATGATTTTACTCTGGAGAATAGGAAAGAAAACCAGTTTATCTTTCAAAAAGATACTAATAGAGCCATTTAAGGGAAGAAATGCTTTTCTTAGACAATTACTATTAGGGTTAGTTTTAGCAATTATGCTTTACTTAATTGTGTATGCATCAATTGGTTTAAACTATCTAGGATTTGTTCCTTCGATAACTAAAATTTGGACGATACCTATTTACTTCGTTATTAGTTTTTTTGTAATTCTAATTCTGAATCTGTTGACTCAAGTGATAATTCAAAACAAATTCACCGATTCCATCAAAAATAATTTTAAAGTACTCATTTTAGGCACTATTTATCCACTTTTATATTTCATGGTTTATTTGTTACTGGTCGCCGTTCTCATGAGAAGCTTGTTTTACTTTGGAACCTTTATTCCTATTTCAATACTAATGTTTACTTTAACTTCAGGGATTTCTATAGTAGCCTACAGAAAAACGGGAAATATTATTGTTGGAGCCATAATAAATGCGCTATTATTGACCTTTCTTATAGTTACCATGTCCACACCACAAAGTGGGTTTTCATTTATAGCGAGATTATTATTTTAAGATTTAGTTATAACTTTTTTTTTTTTCTTAAGAAGCTAAAAATCTTATAAATTATTGTAAATATATTTGTACTAAGCAAATAATTCCTTATTGAGATAGATGTCGTCTTTTAGAGGATTCGTGTGGTCATTTGTTTTTTTGCTCACTGCGGCGATTTACAGTTCAATTCCGACTCACTTAATAGTTAACTATTGGGCATGGTTAAATACGCTGAGATTTGATGGCGAACCAATCTATACTCTTTTATTATTTGTATTATTTTTATGGATCGTCGCTTTAATCATTACTTTAATATATATTGTAGCCACGATTCGTGCAATCGTTCAGAGAAAAAACGAGGATTCAGGCATCCCAAAAGGAGTTTATCGTTTTGGTTTTGTATCTACTATTCTTGTTATTGCTTACATGATTGTATGGTATATACTTTTTAACAAAATCGCGTTTTTCTCAATGATACCGCCTTAAATGGAAGATGAAGACTTAGAAATTCAATTTTAAAATGAGAATTATCACAGATTTATCGGGTAATTTCCAAACTCTTTTGTGGCTTCTACCATCCACCGTAAATTATCCACCTTTACCGTTGGATGCATGTTAGCAGCGCTTACTATGTAACCTCCCCCGGGACCGGCCGTTTTGATTGCGTATTTTACACCATCAAATACTTCATCTCGAGTTCCATAGGTAAGATCGTGAGCAATATCAATATTCCCCATAAGGCATAATTTATCACCGACTTTCTTCTTCACGAGAGCTAAATCAACACCAGCCGTGGGTTCCAGACTATGCAAACCATCGAAACCACAATTTATTACGAAGTCTAACAACGGTGTAATTTGACCGTCAGTATGCAATACTATTTTTTTCCCTCGTTCGTGCACAGTATTAGTAATTATTTTATAAGCGGGCAATAATACCTCAGTAAACTTTTTTGGACTCATCATTGGACCAGTTTTGTAAGCTAAGTCACCAGATTCTATAAATAATTCGGCACCTGCATCTATATAAGCGTCATAACAAGCAGCTGTAAATTCTGCTATTACTTCGTGAACTTCCTTAATAAAACGAGGATTTTTGTGAAGCATCCGAGAAAAATAAGTCATACCCATACCTTGGGAAGCGCTTTCAAATACGCCAGCTAAGTCATTGGTTACGGCTACAAATATTTTATCTTTGTGTTTCTTGTTTATCCGGCGGAAGAATTTTTTAGCCATCTTGGTATATTTCTCCGTCATAGGTCCCTCAATGTTCTCTCTAGTCTCTTTCCATTTCTCAGGCGAATTCATTGTCCCATATAAGTAATAAGGGTTGATATTCCCTTCGTTATTTCGAGCTTCCCATACGCGTCCAAAAATATCTTTCATAAGCAGTCGAGGATCGTTTGGATCTTCATAAATATAAAAAGGTAATATCCCCACCTGCATACAATCAAGCCCAATTGCAGCAGCGGCTTCCGTACACCGTGAAAATACACTTGTTTCTATACCTTCTATAAGGTTAGTTAACTCTCCTGCCCACCCCTCTGGATTATCTCGCTGTAACTGCTCTATAGTGTCAAAATCAGTGATTTTAGGTTTCCCTAGTATTATATCTACATTGTTAGCGTCAATTAGAATGGCGTGACAAGGAACTCTATCTGGTTCTTCTAAACCCAGTGCGGCTAAAACTCTTTCTCTACAATCCATTTTATTTTCACATGTTTTTATATAACAAAAGAAACTTAGATATTGGTTTTAGAAAAATAATTTTAAGATTTTAAAGATTATTGTTGGATTTCTTACAAGAAATTTTAGTATAAAATTTAACACAGTTCGTTTTCGTAGTAGTTTAATTATTAATGCTTTTGGAAAATCCATGTCTCCGTATAAAGTTATTAAATGCTCAATTCTATTCTCTTTTATTATTGTAAAGAAGGTTTCAAAATCTTTAGCCTTAAACTTCTCTAAAATAAGTCGAATGAAGTAATGAAGCTTCAATTCTCTACCAATTGTTGTCGAGCAAGGCTTTTCATAATGTTTTTTAATGAATTCTTTTGAAAAATCTTCATTTTTAAAGCAGAGATTGACGCAATTGGAAGCGTACTTCGCAGCGGTCAGCAGCATGATAATACCTCCCCCCGTTGTTGCCTTAACTTGACAAGCTGAGTCTCCTAATAACATAATATTATCAAAAGAGATTTTATTCATAATTCCGTAAGGAATAATCCCTCCCTGCTGGTCTATTTTGTTATCTATATCGATGGCCAATTTTTCTATGTAGCGCTTGAAACAATTATTCACATTTTTACTAGCAGCGATACCAATACGAAAGATGCGATTACCTTCGGGCACAATCCATCCAAACAACTGCTTCCATCGTGGGTCAAAGTACATAGCTGCTTCGTCTTCGTCAAAATCTGCCTTAATTCTAATTTGGGAAGCGTAAAGTACGTTATTTTTCACATTCAATTGTTTGCCTACTGAGGATAGAGGACCGTCACAGCCAATGAGCATCCTAGTTTGGATATTTCGCTTTGATGTTTCAATAAGTACGTATTCTTTATCGTTATCGCTGCGGTATTCAAATGATTTATACTTTTCACCTAGATAATAAGTGATATTTCTATTATTTTCGACCCTATGGTAGTACAAACGATCGAGAGCAATTCTATCGATGATATAAGGGTGTTCGTCCCCTGAAAGTTTTATATATTTACCAGTTGAGCTGACGATTTTCGCGGTTTTGACCCGATTAAGTATAATATCTTTTGGTAGTTCAATTAATTGGGTTAATTTTTGGGAAATGATTCCAGCACACTGAAAGGGTAGGCCAATTTCTGAATGGTCTTCGAGAACCGCAATTTTTAGATTTGAGTTAGATAATAAAAACGCCAAATAATTGCCCGCAATACTAGCACCAACAATGCACACATCAAAATAATCAGAACCAAGGCTCATTATTAAAGAATAAATTGATTAAATATTTAGAAGTTTGGATATTTCAGAAAGGATTAATAAAGAAAATGATCTTATTAGGAATATGAAATATGGTTATCATGTCAGGTCAGTTTCAAGTTACCCAGAAATAAGAGATCTGACATTAAAAGTAGAACGATTAGGTTTTGAGTCTGCCCATGTAAATGATCATCTTCTTGATAATCACTTAGAAGCAATGATGCTAACTTCAGCATTAGCAGTAGAAACATCGAAAATAAAATTAGGACATATTGTTTTATGTAACTCTTTTCGAAATCCGGCTTATTTAGCTAAAATGGTGTGTACTTTAGACAATATTTCAAATGGAAGAGCTTTTTTTTGGCTTGGAGCAGGATGGCATGAAGCGGAGTATAAAGGATATGGATATCCATTCCCTTCTGCCACACAGAGGGTTGATGAACTCGAAGAATCTTTAATAATATGTAAGAAACTTTTTACAGAAAGAAAATCGGATTTTGAAGGTAAATTTTGGAAGTTAGAAAAAAATCGTAATTTTCCTAAGTCTGTTCAAAAACCTTATCCGCAATTAGTGCTTGGAACATCAGGAAAAAGAATGATGGATATAGCATGTCGAGAAGCTGATGGGATTAATTTTAACGATGTAAAACCTGATAAACTCCCTGAATACATCAATAAAGTTAAATCAAATCTAAAAAAATACAATAGGGACATATCTGAATTTGAAATTTCCTATTGTAGTACTATAACTCTACTAGACAGCCATCAAGAAATGGATAAATTAATGGTAAAATATAATGTCTTTGGTACTCAATACATAGGGTTTCCAGATGATGTGAAGGAAGAGATGGACAATCTTGAAGAATTGGGCATAGATAAGATGATACTCTGGGAGATAAATAAACCAGTGCGAGCTGAATTAATAAAGGATCCTATAGAGACTTTCGTCAATAAAGTAATGAACTAGTAAGATCAATCTTTACGATAACCTAAGTCCATCATCATACCATAGACTATACCTAACGCAATTCCATTAAAGACTGAATCATTTCCAAAGGATAAATCGGTTCTGGGGATTATCATTGGCATTACATGTTCGAAAACATATCTCGTTTCCGGTTTCTCACTATAGAACTTGATGATCGCTTCTCTAAATTCATTCATGAAAGACTCGTGCTCTAAAAGAAGAGTTCGGAAATTTTCTTTACCACTAACGACTCCAAAATGACCAAAACCAGCTTTAGAAGGAGAGAGATTCTTAAGGTTTTGTAAAGTGTTCATATATTGCTCGTGATTATAATAAGTGGGCATTGATGTAGGTATTGTCACTAATTCTGAAGAATGGTAAATCGTTCCAACGCTTTCTCCAAGATGGATAAAGTCAAGGTTATCATCTTTAACAAAAATAGGACATTGATGATCAGGAGTGTGTCCGGGAGTTTTTAAAATTCCAAATTTCACTTCTGAACCATCGATTGAAAAGGAATCAATAAAATCAAGTCTATTTGAGTTGCTATTAAAGTTGGTACTAGGGGTGATAATTTTGAAAGCGCTCTCTTCAATTGGTTTCATGATTCCAGTTAAATTTCCATACGTTCGCTTTCCACGAGCCAAATGATCTTTGTAATCGTTGAGTAATTCTTTAGTCTTCTCGTTGGTTACGATTTTAACTTTTGAATTATGTTCCTTTAACAGCTCATAGAGTTGCCATAGCCCTCCGTTATGGTCAAAATGGTGATGAGTGGTAGTAAGATATTTAAATGAAGCTAACTCGATGTTTAACTTCTTCAAAAACCTTACA
>JAEOTS010000036.1 GCA_016839745.1 Promethearchaeota archaeon | reverse complement strand
GATATGATTGATAAATGGCTTTCTAAAACTAAATTTAAGGAAGGATACGAGAAGTTTGTAAGGAAAATAATGCTAAGTAGAATTTCCGCTAATCAACTTACTATTATGGGATTAGTTATTGGATTGGTAAGTTCGTTATTCATTTATCTAAGCAGCATTTATACGGAACAATTGATAACCTTTATCTCATTATCCTTGATCTTTACAATTATCTCATTTTTTATTGATACTTTGGATGGGTCTGTAGCACGATTTGAGGGACCTACGATTTTTGGTGGGATATTAGATATTTTTTGCGATCGTTTAGTTGAGGTATCCATAATAATAGCTATAGTAGCAACCAATCCATCTAATCTTGTTTGGCCAGGTATGTTTACCTTAGCAGCTATTGTATTGTGTATATCTATGTTCCTTATTGTAGGAGGAATTATTAAAAGAGATGAACTGGATAATAAATCAAAAGTAATAGTATATCAAGGCGGACTCATGGAGCGTTCCGAGACATTTTTCTTTTTATTGGTCCTAATACTCTTAATTCCATGGCGGTTTGTCATATTATGGATTTTTGCAATATTAATATTCTTAACAGCACTACTAAGATTGAGAGACGCATACAAAATCTTTAAGTTAGAGGATAGTTGATTGAAGTAATTTTTTTAAATTATTATAAAAGTATTTTAAAACTCAAGGAATATAATATCAATAATGACTCCTGAAAATTTGACTGAAGCAGAAGAAATTTTAAGGACGATAAGGAAAGATGTTGAGGGTAAGTTTGGGATTATATGTCTAAATTGTTTAATGGTAAGAGCTAGATTCAAAGAAATTTATGATTTTATGAACAGACATAATATTCCATTACCAGAACGAGAAAATTTGTCAAAATTGGATCTTCTTGATCATATCAGCATTTATTTTTACAAGCAGTATCAAAAAAGTCCAACGCTTAAAAAACAATTTAAAACGCCTATTACATATATAGGAGATTTCATAACCACCGACGAAAAAATAAGCGACTATTTAAAAAGGTTTGATTTTATATCTAAACAAGAACTAATTGATGCGTTTGCTGACTATTGCGCAGATTATGGGATATCAGTTTACAACACAGCGGAGATCAAGGATTATTCCTTAGATTTATTTTTAATCAAGAAAAAACCATTCCTAAGAACTGAAGCTGTTTTTGTAAAGACAGGAGCAGAAATGACAGAAGAAAATTATAAGAATACATTTTACCTGATTAACGAAGCCTCCAAACTCGCTATTTGGACAGTCTTTGTAACTACTCCTCGAGGCGTATGCAAGATAGGGTATGAAAGGCTAAAAAGAGATATGGAAAATCTAAACACTTGGATGTACGTAATAGACCCAATACATCAAAAAATCTTGGGAATAATAAAAGGTAAAAAATCGAAAGTCCACGATACTTCAATCAGAGACGAATATATCAAAAAACTACCCCATGAACCAATAAGAACATCTTCACATGTCGTAAAAATTTCTAAATATCATTTCAAGGAAAGTGAGTCATACAATCCTAAAAATTTTGCTATGTTTGAGCTTTTTCCAAAGGAGGAGCTGATTTTAGAAGACCATGCAGCAGCTATAAAACCAAAATTCAAAAAAACTTTCAGAAACCTGATGATAATAGATAAAAATTCTGGTTTAAATATAATATCATACGCTAGCGAAGACATATCAATGGAAAAAGAACTTATTTCTGGATTTTTGTCAGCGATGGATTCTTTTGTTTCAGAAATAGGAGGTTCTGCCTCAATGAATGAAATAAGCTACAAAGGTTTCTATGTCCATGCCGCATATGGACAATTTATTAAAATTGCATTATTTTTATCTAAACCCGCAAATCAAAACTTAAAAGAAAGGTTAAGGTACTTATTAAATCAATTTGAAGAGCACTATCACGATCAAATATTGCAATTTAATAAAACAGGTAATACCGCAGTTTTCGATAAGGAAAGAATAGATATGCTTATTAAAGAAATTCTTAGTGTATAATAACATAAAGGTGAAAGTATTATGGCAAAATCAAAAAAACGAATTGGAATTGTTGACGGTAAATTTTACCCCTGTCCAAATACACCAAATTGTGTTTCTACTCAAGCTTTAGACAATCAACACAAGATCGATCCCATTCAATATTCAGGATCTTTAAGCGAAGCAAAAGAAAAGATAGTTAAAATCATAAATTCGCTAAAAAGATCAAAGATTATAACTGATAAGGAAAATTACATTCATGCCGAGTTTAGAACGGCTACATTCAGATTTGTGGACGATGTTGAGTTTCTTTTTGATGATAGCGACAAAGTTATCCATTTTCGCTCGCGAGCAAGACTTGGATACAGTGACATGGGAGTGAATCGAAAAAGAATGGAAAATATAAGAAATATCTACGTAAACCTCTGATTATTACAGGTATAAGTGTTTAATTTCACCTATAATTTAGTAGGTTTTTACTTAGATTCCCTATAATTTCTTTACTTAAGTTAAAGAAATTTATAGATGATAGTACGCAGATTAAAATCTATAGTTAGGTATTATATCAATATAAGGGTTTTGTTTAACAAGGGTGATATTAATGAACGAAAATAATGATGAGAAATTAATTTTTATATATAATGCTGATTCCGGATTAGTAAATACTGTAAAGGATTTCTGGCATAAGGCGTTAAGACCTAGCACATATCAATGCAATCTATGTCAGACTACTTTTGGGACTTTTGGAGCTAAAAAAGAATGGAAATCTTTCATTAACGATCTAGGTATAGAATCTGAATTTCTCCATAAGGATGAATTTTTAGAAAAATACGATGTTAAAGACGCAAAATACCCCTCTGCTTATATTTTGAAGAACGGAAGTCTTTCCGTATTCATATCACAAGAAGAAATGAATAAAGTGGCAACACTTACTGAAATGGAAGAACTCGTATCTTCTAAGTTAAAATAATATAAAAATTTATTTTTATTTATTATCCTCTAATCAATTTACTTTCCATATTTGTTACTCCGACACTTTAAAAAGGAAAGGATGAATCTTATAGAGTAATTCATTTTTTTAACTTAGGTAATAACATATGGAAAATAATCGACGATTTTTACATTTTTTTGATCAAGATGAGTACGAAAAAGAGGTTCCTGAATCTGACGAGAAAAAAAATAAACCGTTTCCATTATTTCAAAAACCCTACGATGAAACGAAATCTCTTATTGATTTAATTCCTCCTGAAAAATTCATAATTGGGAAAAAACCTTTCATAGTTGCCATTAATAGAAGAATGAGTCGCAGAAATTATACGGATGAGTCGTTAACTCTTGAAGAATTGTCTTTTTTGCTATGGTGTACACAAGGGGTAAAGAGAGCTTTTAAAGATAGAACAGGTGTTTTACGAACTGTTCCCTCAGCGGGAGCTAAAAGTCCTTTTGAGACATATCTTATAATTAATCGAGTAGAAGGGATTAAGCCTGGTATGTATCGATATATTTCATTTAAGCATAAGTTGCTTTTTATTAAAAACATTGAAAATGCTGAAGAATTAATAGGCAAATTAACTTATGATCAAAAGTTTATCGGAAAAGGAGCAGTACTATTCTGTTGGGTTGCTATCCCTTATCGGACCGAGTGGCGATATACTATTGTTGCTCATAAATTCATAGCTGTCGATTTGGGTCATGTTTCTGAGAATTTGTATCTTGCGTGCGAAGCGATAGATTTAGGAACAGTCGCAATTGGTTACTACGAACAAAAGAAATTCGATACTTTACTGGAATTGGATGGAAAAAATGAATTTGTAGTGTTAGTCGCTCCCGTAGGAAAGTACCCGACTCTTATTTAGCGTTTAAGTACTCTATTGCTTGCTTTATATCATTAGTAGGTGCTTTACATGTTTTATTAATACACACGAAAGCAGTAGCCTTTTCTTCGTATTTATCAAAGAATTGAACAAAATTGGAAAGTTTATCAATTTCTGGATTCAACTCCTCCGTAGGACGAAAAATTAAAGATTTGTTGGGTAAAAATTGTTTTCTAACTTCATCTAGCATTAAATTTGTATCTTCTTTTCCACTATCTCCGGCTATAACTAAGGAATATGTAGGACCAACCGCATAATCCACAGCAACCATCATTAAACTATGAGCTACAGGATTAGCGCGAACACTTTCAGCAAAAACCCGTCCAAGATGATCCGCCTTGTTCTCATATTCATCATTGCCTGTTAATTGCGCTAGTCTTAGTAAATTTAGCATTGCAGCTGAATTTCCTGACGGAATCGCTCCGTCATAGGTCTCTTTCTGGCGCGTTAACAACGATTCTGAGTCTTTAGCCGTAAAAAAGAAAGCTCCAATTGAAGAATCCCAGAAAAACCCTATTTGTTCTTCAGTTAATTCAATTGCTTCTTCAAGATATGATGTTTCAAAAGAGGCTTCATAAAGGTTGATCAAACCCCAAATCAAGAATGCGTAATCGTCTATGAATGCGAGTATATCTGCTCCACCCTCACGATAGCGATGTAAGAGTCTTCCTTCAGAATTTTTCATTTTGTTTAAAATAAAATCTACTGCTTTTTTCGCTACTTGAATGTATTTAGGATCGTTAAGAACATATCCTGCCTTAGCAAACGCTGCGATCATTAATCCATTCCAGTCAGTTAATATTTTATCGTCCTTATGAGGTCTAATTCGTTTATCTCTTACTTCAAATAATTTATTTCTAAGTAATTTGATGTCAATTGTGGGTGTAGTTAAATCGGATTTCAAGTGAAGGATGTTTTTTCCAATCTTTTTTTTTGTTGCTTCATCTAAAAAATTACCATTTACATCAATATTATAGATTTTTGAAAAAACTTCAGCGTCTTCTATTCCTAATATATCTTCGATTTCAGTTTTCGACCAAACATAAAATTTACCTTCTTCTCCTTCACTATCAGCATCTTCAGCGCTAAAGAAAGCCCCCTCTGAAGATACCATATCCCGTAAAACATATGTTAATACTTCTTTCGCGGTATTAGCGTATTCCTCCTTTCCGGTTGCTTGATACGCTTCTAAATAGGCAAGAGTTAATAATGCTTGATCGTATAACATTTTTTCAAAATGAGGTACAAGCCAGTTAGGATCAGTTGAATAACGGTGGAAACCAAAACCAATGTGATCGTAAATTCCGCCCATTCGCATGCTTTCAAGTGTTTTTTCAACCATTTTAAGAGCCTCCTCATCACCTGTTCTTTTCCAAAATCGTAATAAGAATAATAAATTGTGTGGAGTGGGGAATTTAGGCGCTGTACCAAAACCACCGTTTTTTTTATCGTACCTTCTCGATAATTGAGAATAAGAGTTTTTCAAAACGCTTTCCGTAAGAGATCTTCCCGGGGATTCAGCATTTGTGTCTTGTAATGCAAAAGTTATCTTTTCGCTCGAATCTACTAATTGTTTTCTCTCGTTAGTCCAAAGATCTTTCACTCGTTTCACTAAATCAATTAAACCAATTCTTCCAAATCGGCTTTCCTTTGGGAAATAAGTTCCAGCAAAGAAAGGTTTTTTATCTGGAGTCATGATAATTGTTAATGGCCAACCACCAGAACCGGTCATAAGTTGACAAACAGTCATGTAGATTTTATCTATATCTGGTCGTTCTTCACGATCGACTTTAATTGAGATAAATGCTTCATTTAATAATTTTGCTACATAGGGGTCTTCAAACGATTCGTGCGCCATAACATGACACCAGTGGCATGTGGAATACCCAATTGATAAGAAGATAGGTTTGTCTTCTGATTTTGCCTTTTTGAAGGCTTCTTCGCCCCAAGGATACCAGTTTACGGGATTATTAACATGTTGAAGTAAATAGGGACTTTTTTCAGTTATGAGCTTATTAACTTTATTTGAAAATTCTGTTTTTTCCCCTAAACTTTTATTATCGTTTATTTTTTCCACCATTATTATTTAAAATTGCTCTTTAATTTTGTAACTCCTTTAAAATTTTCTGTAATTCCTCTGGATGTCCCTTCACAGAAACTTTAGGCCAAATATAAGCAAGTTTTCCTTCAGGATTTATCAAAAAGGTACTACGAGTAACTCCTAAATACTCCTTACCTCGGAATTTCTTCTTACCCCATTTCCCATACGACTTAATAACATCCTTATTTAGGTCGCTTAGAAGCGTAACTTTTAACTCCTTCTTAGCAATGAATTTGGCGTGGGATTCAGGGCTATCAGGGCTTATACCGATCACTTCTGTGTTTAATTTTTGAAGTTCGGTAAGAATTCCAGTGAAACCAATAGCTTCCGTGGTACAACCTGGCGTATTATCTTTCGGATAAAAGTAGACGATAGTATATTTGCCTTTAAAATCTTTAAGACACACTTCGTTATTGTCTTTATCCGGAAGGCAAAAATCTGGAGCAGGATCTCCAACCTTTAATTCAACAATTTTATCAGCTATATTAATCAACTCCTTGAAATTTTTGGATTTTAAAACTATTACAAGTATAAAATCATTTGAATAGAATTTCAATGTTCAGATTATCAATTATAAAAGGATTAAATATGGTCTGTTAATTATTATTCTTAGAAATTTTAAAAGTTAATAAAATATAAATTAACCATTAATGTGAGTTAAGATATGGATAAAAAAAGTTTAGGAATATTTTTAACAGTCTTAGGCGTTATCTTTTTAGGTATTTCAGGAGTAACAATTTGGAGCTTGTTTTTTGATTACGATTTATCTAAAGGAATATTAATTATTTTATCAATTCCGTTAATGGTGTTTAGCTTTACTACAATATTTTTCGGATTTTATTTAATTACCCAAACAAAATTGGGCGTAAAAGTTAAGGGCTTAATTTTAATAATCGACGGTATAATTCCAGTAATCAGTTCTATTTATGCTATGGCAGATACACGGTTTGATGCAATCAATGAATTAAGAGTTTTAGTTTTACTGCCTTTAACCCTCGTGGGCATATTTATCATTATTTACGGAATATTTCTAATAGGTGCAGATATGTATTTAGAGAGCGATAAAATGAGAAAACGAGCTAACCAAATATTAGGAATAATCTCAATCGCTATAGGTATTATAAATATTATTGCATTTATCGTAGTGATAATAACCGAAGGGGAACAACCAATAATTTTAACTACATTTTGGTTATTGATCGGAGTAATTTTAGTTTATTTTGGCGTTCATCTGATCATTAAAAAAATTGAGGATAAAAAAAAATACTCAAAAAAGAAAAAATAATACTTATGGATCGTTCCTGAAGGGATGTCGAGCATTTTCAGCGTTTTCGATACCATCCTCTACCGTTGGTAACCCTTCCATCGCTTTTCGAATCGCATTTCTAGTTGCTTTATAGTTGTTAATGAAAACTCGTTTTCGAGCACTCGCACTCGGGTGTACAAATACATTTACGATAATTAAAATATCGTCTGCGGCTTCTTTAGGTAGGATTCCATCCTCTACACACTTCATTATAGCTTTTGCTACTGCCGCTTGAGCGGGACCATAAGTTAAGCTCGCGTGTCGCAGAGAGGTAACCTTCACTGTAGGGATCATTATGGTTGCCGGCTTAACCTGCATATTTGGTTCAAGGATTACCTGCAATCCCTCTCGACCTTTAGCTGGATGAGTTAAAGCTCGAGCGTAAGCATCTCCTACGGGACCGTCTTTACTTCCTATTAGCAAGTCAATATGTGCTAATTCCACTCTATTTCCTACAAGCGATTCCCCAACTTTTAATCTAAAATCTGATATTTTTTCAGGGGTTACCCCTACAGCGTAAAAGCGGCTTGTTAATTCTTTTTCACCAATTTTAAATTTGATATCTTTCTTTTCTAGTAGCCCTAGTTTCTCTAACTCGACTCGAAATTCGTCCTGTAATTCGTAAGAAAGTGCATCCCCTAAAATGATAGGTTTTCTTGTCGTGCCTACGGGAACGTCCATCATATTTAAACACGATTTCGCACCTAAAGCTCCAGAATTAATTAGCATACGAGCTAACTTTTGAACTTTTTTTTGTAGAGTCTGAGCTTCCTCCAAGCGATTATTTTTCACATGATCGTAAATTTCAAGCCAAATTTTGGGTATAACATTAGCAGATCCAAGTATACACCCCGCAGCACCCCCAGCTAAAGCACCTAACACATTTTCGTCCCATCCGATCAAAACAGAAATTTTATCACTAACTTTTTCCAATAATGCTGAAAAATACTTATAATCACCAGATGAATCTTTAATCGCGATTATATTTTCGATATCAACTAGATCTTCTACCACAGTCCAAGGTAATTCTACACCAGTACAAGCTGGAATGTTATACAATACTAATGGAATATCCGTTTTTTCAGCAATCGTGAAGTAATGATCGTACAATCCCTTTGCTTTAGGTTTTAAATAATATGGGGTTACTATAATAGCAGCATCAGCCCCAATATCTGTTGCAGCTTTAGTAGCGTCTATTACCATTTTCGTTCCGGTCTCTCCTGTTCCTGCAATTACTGGAACTCTTCCGTTCGTTTCGTCTACAACAATTTCAATAACTCTCAATCTTTCCTCAAACGTCATATTAACGAACTCTCCAGTCGTGCCTACAGGCACGAGTCCCGTAACTCCTTGTTCTATGAGGTGATTTATTAGATTTCTAAGGTTTTCTTCATTTATTGACTCATCATCTTTGTTAAAAGGAGTCACCAAAGCAGGCATAACTCCTGTTGGTCTAAAATCAAATTTACCCATTTAAATATATCCTCCTATAATTAATCCCTGTGATGTAAATTTTTAGCAGCTATAAAAGTTAATCCGTTTTCAGTTAATGCTTTAGCCGTTGTATTAACAGCATCATATCGATCAAGTAAGTTTATGCGAAGCGCTTCCCATATCCCTGCCTCTTTAATTTCTTCTTTAGACATGAAATATTCAAGAATATCTGTAGGATGTTCTCGCTTTTCATCAACTTCAACGTCTGCTCCTTCGTGTTTGGCACTCACGTTCTTCACTTTATGTGCTAATTCAAGCAATTCATCCCTTCTGTCGTACGGTTGCCTTACTATCGATTTCCAGGTTTCTGTTATGTGATGCTCAAGCCTTACAACATCCTCGAATCCAAATGGTTTTCTTATATAAGCTGCCATTTCAAGAGTTTCATTATTCACAGAATTTGATAAATTAAAACCGATTAAGGGACTTGTTCCATCCTCTCGTGCAAACAATTTAGCAGTTAACAAAGTCCAAAGACAAGAATATGGATTATCGTTACCCATGTATACACTTATCTTAAACTCATTATTAATGCCCAGTTTATGGATAAAATAACCTAATAATACAGTTCCAGGATTTACATTAAGGACTTGTTTGATGCCATAATTTGTGTAATAATAAAGAAATTCGTCAATCCATTTCAATGCAAAATCGTTTGGTTGTCCAACGCCGCCAAAATATCCGGTAATCGTATCAGGTCCTCCAAGATGCACATTTACAGGCATACCATCTGGTCCAGGTGCTGTTCCTTTTGTATCTAGAGTCTCAACCCATGTCGAACCAATGATTTGCATTGCTGCTGCCATAGCGAGTAAATCACCATCTTGTTCCTGTTCTTTCATATATCGTACGCGAATAATTCTGCCAGGTACTAACTTTTGATTTTTAATTGCATCCCTTGTCATATCCATCAAGAAAGGAAAGTATTGGCAGGCAGAGAGCTCTAATGTTACAGCAAAATCCTCGTTAAAGGTCATTTCAGACATTTTATCACCTAAGATCTTTTTCCTATAATCTGCTATGCTTATAAAAGCCTGTTTATCCCGTTGGGAAATCAACCATTCTAAATCCTTAACATAATTTGAATTGTTTTTTTCTAATTGTGCCATAAGGGTCTCAATTTTACTTGCTTCCTCCGCTTTCTTATTAATCTCTTCTACTCCGCCATAATTATCTATGATAGTTAAGAGATCATTTATTAACGGATTTTTATCATCAAGAAGAAAATCGTTTATCACCCTTAATGCATTGTCTGGAATTTTTAATTTATTTCTAATGTCATTCATTTTATCATCTAACCTTATTTATTCATACTTAATTTTAAAATTTGGAATTCTACCCAAAGAATTCCCATACTTCCAACTTACATTGAAAGAGACCATAAATTTAATACAAGTTTCATTATATTATAAATCTATTTGTAAATAACCAAAAAGTTTTAACAAGATCCAAAACTGATACTTTAAAGAATAAAATAACTCGAGTGGTATAAAAATTGTATAAGTATAGTGTATCAATCCTCGGTACAGGCTTCATTGGGCTTTGTTCAGCAGCCTGTTTTGCCAATAAAGACATAAAAGTGTTAGCATCTACTCACAACGAGAAGAAAGCTAGCATGATTAACGATGGAATAGCTCCTTTTTACGAGGCAGACCTACAAGAAATGATGAACGATATTAAAGCAAAAAAACCTGAATTATTACAATGTTTACTTGACCCCATAAAAGCTATTCTCGAAACGGATATCTCAATGATAACTCAAGGTACGCCTATGCGTGAAGATAAAAGTATTAACTTAGGCTATATTGAGAGCACGGCACGAGAAATAGGAGAAGCTCTTAAGCAAAAAAATAATTATCATCTTGTTGTTGTTAGATCCACAGTGGTTCCCGGAACTTCAAGAAATTTAGTTGGAAGGATTATTACTGAAGTATCTGGTAAAATTCCCGGAAAAGATTTTGGTTTATGTATGCAACCAGAATTTCTAGCAGAAGGTCGTTCGATAGAAGATACATTGAAACCAGATAGAATCGTGATTGGAGAATTTGATGAAAAAAGTGGGGCGATGCTTCAAGAGTTTTATGAGTATTTCTATGGAGATCATCTGAAAAATTGCCCTATCTTACGGATGAACTTAGAAAGTGCTGAGCTAGTCAAGTACGGAAATAACTGTCTTCTATCTACAAAAATAAGTTATGCTAACGAATTTGCTAATCTCGCTCAATTGGTGCCTAACGTCGATATAGTCCAAGTAATGAAGGGCGTAGGCTTAGATTATCGAATAAGCGATCGATTTTTAGGAGCAGGAGTAGGATTTGGAGGTTCTTGTTTTCACAAAGATGTCAACGCAATAAGAGCTTGGTCGAAATCAAAAGGTTATCATTCTAGACTCTTAAAAGCTGTATTAGATATTAACGATGATCAAGCAATACGAATTGTGGATATAGCAGAAGAATTAGCGGGAGATTTAAAGAATAAGAGAATCACATTGTTAGGACTGGCTTTTAAACCGGGAACAGATGACATGAGGCAAGCAGCCAGTATAAGAGTCGTTAACGAATTAAGAAATAGGGGAGTCAAAGACATCGTTGGATACGATCCTAAAGCAAATGAAACCGCAGAACTCGAATTGGGAAATAAAATAGCATATGCAAATTCTATAGAACAAGCTTTAAAAGGTTCTGAATGCACTCTTTTGATAACGGAATGGGACGACTTTAAAACACTAACACCCGATGATTTTAAAGAATATATGAAAACTCCTAATCTTGTAGATGGAAGAAGACTCTATAATTATGATAGGTTTAATAGTGCCTTACCATTCAGAGCCATAGGTCGAATTAATTTAGAATAATACTTTTTCTTTTTCTTTCATTATTGTTATTTTCTCATTTTATCTTTATATCTAATATATATATAACCAATAATTTTATAGGTAAACTAGAATACTCTTAAGAGTAGAAGAAAATAAAATGAAGAATATTTGAAAATCAAAAAAATGAAATCGTTTAAAGATTCCGCAGACGAAATAAAAGGAAGTACGATCTCCTTAAAAAAAAGTTGTGAATTGTGTGGAAAACGTTTAAAACTGTATCAAAGTAATTATGATAGACCTTACAAATTTGTCTTTATAAATATTACTCAAGAACCAGCAAAACACTATTTTTGTTCTAAAAAATGTAAAAACGAATGGATTTTTAATCCAAGTAATCATCAAATAGTTGATCTTAAAACTCCCAGCTTTTAAAATCATTGCTTACTTTATGTAGTTAGCCAAAAAGAAGTTTTTGGTAAATAAATAAGATTAAATTATAAATCATCTTAGAAATAAATATTTAATCCTAAAAAAACCAATTTTTATTATGCCATCTGAAAAAACTCTAAGTGATTACTATAATACTACTGGTCGTGAAGATATTTTAACTGGTGGAATCAAAATGATACCCATTCAAACTCCATTTGGTGAATTTAAAGTCTGGACTAAAAGGATTGGAAATAATCCTACAATCAAAGTACTTCTCTTACATGGAGGTCCTGGAGGAACCCATGAATATCTTGAATGTTTTGATAGTTTCTTTCCAGCAGAGGGATTTGAATACTACTATTACGACCAGTTGGGATCCTATTATAGTGACCAACCTACAGAACCCGGCTTATGGAAGACATCTAGATTTGTCGAGGAAGTAGAACAGGTTAGAAAAGCTCTAAATTTAAACAAATCCAACTTTTACTTATTAGGGCAATCTTGGGGTGGTATACTAGCAGTTGAGTATGCTCTGAAATATCAGGAAAATCTCAAGGGCCTAGTTATCTCCAATATGATGATGAGTGCCCCAGCTTATGGGAGATATGCTGATGAAGTCCTAGGACCTAAGCTTAAACCTGAAGTATTAGCTGAAATCAAGGAATTGGAAGCCAAAGGAGACTTTGATAATCCTCGGTACTTGGAATTATTGTTGCCTAATTATTACGCTGAACATTTTATTCGTATACCAGTTGACAAGTGGCCAGAACCCGTTAATCGAACATTTAAACACCTTAATGAGGATGTCTATGTGCCAATGCAGGGACCTAGTGAATTTGGTATCCGAGGCACATTGGAAAAATGGGATAGAACCTCTGATTTGCCAAAAATAAAAGTCCCTACATTAGTAATCGGAGCTACTCACGATACAATGGATCCTGAACATATGAAATGGGTATCTACCCAACTACAACAGGGAAAATTTCTGTTATGTCCAAATGGTAGTCATTGTGCCTTTTATGACGATCAGAAGATATACTTTGATGGGTTAACGAAATTCATCAAAGATATTGATCAAGGAACATTATAAGAGCCTAAGGCTTTCTTGTAATTTACTGATTCTTTTCATTATATAATTTATACAAATCTTTTTTATGAATACAATATTGAAAATTCTAAGTATATTTTTCAGCCAGAATCTAACTATAGCATTTAACAGAAGGATTAGAAATGTTAAAAGATAAATTAATTTCAGAATGGGTGCAAATTTTCGATACTCATGAACATTTTGGTGATATTGGAAATTATTCCCCTCAAAAACCTACGATAGATTTAGCGAAAGTTTTTAAAGGAGCATATATGTATGTACCGAGACATCTTAAGAGGATGAGTGAAATTTTGCACATTAGTATAGGATCTGATGCGTTAAATTCACTCCGCTTAGCATTTAAACAACTATATGAAATTGATATTCTTCCTATAAAACCTGAAAAATTGAAACTACTAAATAGTAGAATAAAAGAAGCGTATAAAAATCCAAATTATATTTATGATACTCTCACACAGAAGTTAAACATAACAAATGTAATTCTAGACATAAAACCAGATTTATGGAAAGATTGGAAGCATCCCATCGTTCAAACAACTATTAGGATTGACGAAGTTACTTTCCCATTTGTTAAAGTAGACACGTATAAATATCGCTCTTGGACCGCTAGCCATCAGATTGAGCAATATGCAGAAAAAAATAACAGATCGCTTAACACCCTAGAAGATTTTGATGATGTTCTTGAAAAATACTTCAACTCTCTGCGCTCTATGGCAAACACGATTAAAATAGGATCTGCGTATGAACGCTCAATTCATTTTTTATATGAAAAGAATGATGATGGAAAAATTACTGAAATTTACGATAAGATTCAGAAAAAAGAGGAATTAATCAACGAGAAAGAAATGAGAAGATGGGGCAATTATGTAGTAACATCTCTTTTAGAATACGCAAGAAAAGAGAAATTACCAGTTCAGGTTCATACAGGTATGGCGCGCATAGTAGAAACAAATCCGATTTATCTTATGGACATAATGAGAAAATTTTCTGATGTAAAGTTTGATCTCTTTCATGGCGGTTACCCCTTTCATCATACAATACCAGGCATTTTGACACAGAGATCCAATGCCTATGTAGATTTATGTTGGATACCTATTCTTAGCCAGTCTGCCACAAAACGATTACTAACGGAACTGATTGAAAGGAATTGTACTAACAAAGTTTTTGCTTTTGGGGGAGATTGTGAAAATCTAGAAGGAACATACGGAGCGTTATTATCAATTAAAGATATTTTAGCAGAAGTTCTTATTGAGTTTATACAAGCTAAGAAATTTTCCTTTAGCGATGCAGTTGATATTGGAAATAAAATGTTATATGAAAATCCGAAAAATATTTTTAACTGAAATCAAAAAAGTGTGACAATTATCGGAGCCACTGATAAAATGAGTAAAATTTACCTTTTTGTGGGAATGAGTGTTTTGAGTTGTAGTTTTAAAAAGATCCTTAATTAAGAAAATGATATACAATTTACAATAAAGCAAACAATGGAGAACTTATATTTATGAATTTAGATTATCGATTTCTAAAAAGACGCCAAAGCAAGTTTGAATACAAGACAATTAGAAAGAAGGGCAAAATCGGATCTGTTGGATAAATAGTCAATCCAATTACTACACCAGCTGAAAAATACACGATACCATAGTAGGTTATTTTATAAGTAATGAAATTAGAAATTTTTAGGTTCTTTTTAAAGTTTTCAGAAGAAATTAGATTGATTTCATCTTCGTATTGAAATAAACCAGAAAAGACCAACATAAACCAAATCAAGAAG
This sequence comes from Promethearchaeota archaeon, assembly GCA_016839745.1. Taxonomy (GTDB): domain Archaea; phylum Asgardarchaeota; class Lokiarchaeia; order Sigyniarchaeales; family SOKP01; genus SOKP01. The sequence continues at coordinate 6,597 of JAEOTS010000036.1, read as the reverse complement.
TTTAAAAACCAAGAATCTGTGAATATTATCATAACGAGGAGAAGTACCATTCCAAAATAGGAGGGATAGTTGACTTTTTCTGAAGGAGTAATCAAATAAACTGAATATATGAAACCGTATAGGATAAATGTTAAAATAATCATTACAATAGGTTCAATCGAGAAAGAGCCAAATACCACAGATATGATTCTGGTTAGACTGCTACTTGGATAATTTAATATCTGAGCGGTCGAATTAATATTTAAAAATTCTTGAACTAAACCAGGATAAATGAAAACATAAATAACATTAATTATATGAGTAATGGCTAATCCCAAGAGAAGTTTAAAAAGAATCCCGAAATTTATCTTAATCCTTTTTGCATCAAAAGTAATAACCAATTTAGCTAAAAAGGGGATTATTAAAATAGCAAATGGTTTGAATGAAATCCCCAATCCTAAAATTAGTCCCGTTGATATATATTGATATTTTATATAATATCTCTTTTCTCTTGCATTTTCTATAAGTAAAAGTAGAATTAACATCAGAAAAATGAAAATATGTGAGATCTGGCCCATTAAAATCATTGGAACTTGTAATGGAGCCATCATAACTAAGAATAACAAATCTCTCTTTATTTTGGTGTTATATTTTATGTTATAGAAGTGTGTTGAAATAATATATATTAGATAAAATGATGCGGTTTGAATTATTCCTAATAAAAAAGTATGAATGACAAAACCAACTTCAAAAGGTATAAAAGTATATGGAATAAAAAGCAAAGCAAAAAGGGGTAAATAACGAAAAGGCATATTATAATCTGGCAAAGTGTATAACAGCATCGGATTTTCCATAATTGTTTGAGCCGATTGGTAGAAGATTCTATAATCATTTGCAATAATCGTATTTTCAATTGGAGTAAAAATGGGAACAATAAAGAAACATGAGATGGTAATAACTACATATATGAGATTTAGAAATAGTGAAACCTTTAGTGCATTAGTTTTTTTAATATGTGCTGTACACTCCTTTAGATCTTGGATAAGAAGATTAGACTCATTAATTTCAAACACAGTACTTTAAATAAGGTGTTTCTAAATTTAAATTGATAGTTAATATCTTATAGAAATAATTTAGTCAAAAGTATAATGTATTGCTGAGTTTGGGTGTTTTTAACTAATAACCAAAATATTTAAAAAAAAATGAGTTTAGATTAAGTTAATGCTAACTGATTTATTTTTACCATCCATAGGTATTGTATTTTTTATCTTTCGATTCTGGTTGTCAACCTTTAAATTAAAAGATGAGCTTCAATTTAGGCGTTTCTATGTAAGTCGCTTAGTAAACTATTTCTTTTGTTTTAGTATAATATTTAATTTACAAAATCCAGTTTTTAATGTCATATTAGCGGTTTGTTTTCCCGCTATGATTTTTACCTCTACATGGGACGTTAATTTTTATCGACGATTTAAGGGAAGAAGTTACTGGAAGAAAAATAGAGGATGGTTATTATTAGAAAGGATGACAATGCATCCTCCAATACTTATTTTTGGGTTGTATATATACCTAACGGGTATTTGGAATTATGTACCACCTCGAGATTTACTCGTATTTGCAATAGGAATATTAATTGTGTATCCTAGCTCTTATTTTCTAGACATTCGTCTTAGAAAGCGATATGAATGGCCTAATGGTCGAAATTTGATATTAGTAATGCTAATTTCAACATTAGCTTTTTCAATGTATTATATCTTTTATTAACTATTTTGAAACTAGAGGTTTAAAATATGGGAATTTTAAATTCAAAAGCATTATTAAAAGAAAAATATGATGTCATAATTATTGGAGCAGGTTTGGGCTCTTTGACAGCAGGAGCACTTCTAGCTAAAAGAGGAATTGATGTTTTAATTGTCGAGCAACATTATCTTCCCGGTGGAGCTTGTACTAGTTTTAGAAGAGAAGATCGAATATTCGATTCGGGAGCTGCTTTATTTTTTGGCTTTGGAACTGAAGGATTTCACCCAGAAAGAATCTTGATGAACTCTCTTGAAGAAGAATTAGATATTATTCCAAGAGAAGCGTTCTTTAGATTGAATTTTAAAGGTAGAATAATCAACTTTTATAAAGATATAAATAGATTTGTTGTTGAATTGAAAAAGGCATTTCCTGAAGAAAAAGAAGAGCTTGAAGCTTTCTATAGCTTTTTGATGGATTTTTATAATAATAATATTCGAGGATATGAAATGCTTACAACTCCCTCTGAATTAACTCTTAAAGATAAATTAAAAATGCTTTTTGATAACCCAAAAAGAGCCATGAATATGAGGGATTTACTAACCAAATCAGCAAAAGATATCATGGAACCATATATAAAAAGTGAAAGGCTGATTGAATTCTTTGATATGTTATGTTCAAGTTATATTTACTGTACTGCTGAAGAAACTCCTGCAATTATGGCATTGACTACATTTACAGATAATCACATTGGTGGGAGTTATTATATCGCAGGATCAGCTCAGACATATAGCAATACTCTGGAAAAATCAATTGAAAAGAATGGTGGTACACTGTTATATAGAACGAGAGTTAACAAAATACTTTTTGATGGGAAAAAAGCGAATGGAGTATTACTCATAGATGGCTCAAAAATTAAAGCAGAAAAAATAATATCTGGTACTACAGTCTGGAATCTTTATAATGACCTAATCCCGTTAAATTTGATATCAACCAAGCAAAAAAATTGGGTCGATTCTTTGGAGCATACATATCCTGCTATGATTCTGCATGCAGCAGTTGAAAAATCAGTTTTCCCTAAAGGTACATCTCCAGTCGAATACTATGTATCAGATAGTTCTGAAATTGATATGGGAGACATTACTATGTATATACCCACATTTGATGATCACACATTAGGTCCTGAAGATGAACATATATTAACGATATTCTCACCAGCACCAAACCAAACATGGCCCAATCCAAAAGATCAGGAATATCATTCAGAAGATTATTATTCAAGTAAGAAAAAACAAGCAGATTTAATACTAGATGAGATTGAGAAAAGATTACCTGATTTTAGAAAAGGTTTAAGAATGTTAAATATTGGAACTCCTTCGACTATTGAAAAATATACATTAAAGAATTGGGGTTGTGTAGGGGGCCCAAAACAAAGTATTGGACAAGATCTTATGAATAGACTAAATGCGAAAACTGATTGGAAAAATCTGTATGCCTGTGGAGATTCTACAACAATGGGTATGGGTTTACCCGCTGTTACAGTATCTGGATTTGCTGTAGCAAATGTAATCCTAAGAGAATTAAAAAAAGAGACATATAAAGACAATGTAGAAGACAAATATGTGACCTCTATTAGCTCTAAGGAAAAGTATGAGATCCCCAATATTATGGAGTATAATCCTGAAATTGCAAGAAAAATAGCACGGCTCTGTCAACATTGTCAAGATGCACCATGTATTGCGGCATGTCCTGCTCATATTGATATACCAAATTTTATGAGAAGAATAGAAGCAGGTAATTTTAATGGGGCGACTAAAGCAATCAGGGAATCAAATCCTTTAGCTGAAATTTGTGGTTATGTTTGTTCTCCAGAATCTTTCTGTGAAAAGCAATGCTATCGCAAAACCTTTACAGAGAATGCGATGCCTATACAAGAATTACATAAATGGATTGCATCTCATACTGATGCTAATGGATGGTCAGATTATTATTCAACAATTAACGGGAAAAAGATTGCAATAATTGGTGCTGGTCCTGCAGGATTGACATGTGGTTATTTTCTCGCACGACTAGGTTATTCAATAGATTATTTTGAAAAGGAGGATAAACTAGGCGGGAGACTGTTGAAATATGTTGAGAACAATACGATAGTTGAAAATGTACTTCAAAAAGAGCTTAATTCCATGGTTTCAAGCGAAATGAATTTTAATTTTAAATGGGAACTCAAGGAACAGGAACAATTAGTTAAACTAGCGAAAAATTACGATTATATTTATTTAACAGCACCCTTTGACTTAAAGCTTGAGGATATATCAAAATCAATTGTTTCAAGTGGCCGATGGTATTCAGATTACCCGCAAACATACACTATAATTGAATCAGTAAGAGACGGACGTCAAACTGCTTTAAAGATTCATAATTCCTTTTAATATCGATAGTTTAAAATTTATCTTGATTGAAATTCAATTCCAAATACCAAATTTGAAAGGCATCCTGTCAATTTTGAACTATATTTTATTTTTAATAATTTTTTGAGAAGCAAGTAAGCCGGTAAGAATTGCAATGGGTATTCCAGCAGGACTATAAACCCATTGGCCCCCCAGTAATACTTTTGGGATAGTTGTTTTAACAGAACCAGAAATCTTTAGAAGTCTGTTTACTACAGTAACTGGTTCTTGGTATGACCAACCCGTAATAGCCCCTACAGAGTTTCCCACCCTATTTAGAATAGTTAAATGCGTTAAAGAAAAACGGAAAAAAATCTTTTCCTCGATTTCAGGGTATATAGAATTTGTTAGAGTATCTAAAATACAGTTTTCAACTTCTTTTTTAAATACTTCATACCAAGAAGCTTCCTGAATCTTTTTGAATAAATCGTATTCAAAAAGCACGCTAATAATTAGACCGGTTTTTCCTTTAGGAACTAAAGTGGGATCTTTAAGACCTGGAATAGAAATTTCATAAGTATTGAATTCACAAAACTTCTTTAACCACTGTAATATCTCTTCCTTTAGTGTATTTTCAAAATTTTCGATTAGGGATTTGAGTATCGAACGATTTAGTTCTCCTAGACCTTTTTTCGATGGAGTATAAAAGAAGTGTCCCTTTGAAATAGATCCTAATTTTTCTACAGGTTTTTACCCAAACTTATAGAAAGAGTAGTATTAGTAAAAATACAATTATACCGATAAGTACTATGTAAGAAATTTTGATCATTCCATAAATGGGTTTTTTTATATCCTCACCTGACATGGCTTTATCTCCAGTTCTACTAAGGAAATCCTTTGTTTGAAGCTCTAAGTCCTCTTGATTTTTAACCGCATACTTTGGCAGGTCTTGCTTAATAATAAAGTGCTGACTGTAAGGAAAGATAAGTGCGTTTACTGGCTTAACAGGATCAATAATATTACCCAGATAGGTGTTTGCCTTGATTGAAACTTGGTCTAAAGGTATGTTTACGCCTTCTTTTACCATATTTGGGTCAAAAAGCAGGCTAAAAGGCTCTGAAAATTCACTTTTTAGCTCGCCGCCATAATCCACAATAAGATTTCCATCAATCCAGAGAGAATGATCCAATTCCGTTGAACCATCTTTTTCTAAATCAACCGATACAACGAATTCTTTATTGTTGGTGGGATTTTTAATATCAACCAGTAACTCCCCTGAGTATGTGGTTGTAAACACGGCTGGATCACATGTGTACCCACAGAATCCATTCTTTGGGTCATAGCTGTTAGTATTCGTTTCATAATCACAAATGATCCAAGATAACATCCCAGTTTCTTTATTGCGAGCAATAATATAAAACTCGGCTCGCATACCAATAAAACCTGATGTTCGAGCGGTAAATACGCTCGCAATTACCATGGGAAACTTTGCATCGTCCTTAAAAAATGAGACTTCTGCTAATTCATATTCTTCGGGGAGCATCTCTTGTGCTGCTGAAATATTTGTTATTCTAAAAGATAGAAAAAAACCATAGGGATCTACTATGAATCCCATATAGGGAATTCTTTTCTTACCGCTCTGTGTAAATTTATGTTGTGTTTTTAAAGGAAGAGATTTGCTGAAACTGCTCAAAAAACTAATGCCAGTTACATCTTGAGGTTTTACTAGAGATTCTGTCTTTTTTACAAAATTCCTGTATTCTTCTTGATTCATTTTTATAATCCTTGTGTTTTTTTTTAAAATCCATCTTTATAGATTAATTATCAATAAAATAATTACGGAAATAAAGCTTAGCATAAGTAATGAGATATTTATTAATAACATTTTCTGTATACCCCTTGTTGAAAAGGTTTTCATTTCTTTTATATCTGCAATTTTGTTATAATTCTCGATCATGTCATTGATATTTTTGATATAGGTGCGACAGCCTGGACTGTCGGCAATATAGTGTTGAGCGAAAGGGAAACATAAGACCTTGCATAATTCCGGTTCTGCTAAATCTGGGAAAAGGTTATTAAACTTTATGTGAATATCCTCAATAGAAATTTCTAAAGCTTTTTCAACTTCAGCAGGATCAAATATAACGGCAAGTGTATCATCATTTTTATTATCTGAATATTTTTTACTGTGACCGATCGATGTGTTTCCTAGTACCCAAAGGGGTTGATCAAGGTTGCGCATTTTTCCATTGGTAATATTACCCGTTAAGATTATCTGTCGTTCAGTTGTGTCTTCTTTAAAATCCAGCAGTATGTCTCCCTTTGAGCTAGTCGTATATATAGCATTTTTACTGTTTCTATCTGCAACTCCTACTGAAGGGGCAGCAATTATTGTATTGCTCAGAATATCGATAAAAATCCAGGATATAAGACCAGTTTCTTTATCTTCCGCAACGAGATATGATTCTAGCCTAGAACCCCAAAAAGTACTTGCCCG
>JAEOTS010000190.1 GCA_016839745.1 Promethearchaeota archaeon | reverse complement strand
TGATCCATCAAATATTATCTATATCGTATATTTCTGGGTAATAATTATAATTATTATCGGTATCATTGGTGGTATGATAGGGAATTTCGTTAAAGTAGGTAAATATTCTAAATTAAAGGCGTATTAAGGCCTTCCTTTTTTTTTATTTTTATATGATATTAAATCTAAACTGTATCAAATATCATATAACCTTAGAATTTCTATTAAAACTATAAGAAATACTTAACCTAAAGATGAATTAATAAAAAAGAAAAAAAAATTATTTATTATTTATATTTCTGAATCTTAATGATGTTATAGATGTTTTCGATTGTTGTTAGGAATGTAATCGCGATTATTAAGCTTAAAATTCCTCTATACAGGCCATAAGCCTCCACAGGGATCCCAACATGTATCCATGGTTCTGAAAAGAACGGAAAAATCTCAGGACGATCCATTAATATACCTAACAGCGGGATTACTGAAAGCTTTAGAGGAATTATTATTGCGTGCAACACTTGGTGAGTTGTAGGTTGACTATTGCCAATTATTCCCCGAGAAATATCTAAAGAGCATTCAACCATTGTAAGTAATCCAAAAATTCTTAAAATCATCAAGAAATCTGGAAAAAACATGTATGTAGGGAAAGGTTGGGATAAAAGGATGATACCAAAAACTAAACCTATTCCCCCTCCAATAATATCTCCAGTTGGCTTAATGAACGGTTTTAAGGGCGGTTTTGAGACTTTAGCTGCAGAATAATCTTCTTCAACCTCTAATTCCTTCATTAATTTTTGCTCTTTCTTAGATTTAAAATCTTCGGGAAAATAGCCCTCGTAAGATAAAGCAACGAATACAATAGTCACTATTGTAAAAGAAAGTAGAAGCCCTGTTTGAATTCCAGTAATAAGCCCTCCAACTAAAGTTTCAAAGGAACCATTACCAGTGAAAAAACTCACTATCAACCCAATTATCACCAATGCTACAATAATAGCGAATACTCCAGAGAGTGCTTTAACATATAAAGGCCATAATTCTTTCGTTATATAGTATTTAGGCTCTCCACGTCGTTTATATTCTTTAACGATATTTTGGGGAGATCCCATATGTTCAATTGCTAGCCTGACCGATCTCTCGTCCGCTTGACCATTTTCGGATAATTCTGCTGCTTTATTCCAAATATGGTCTTCCAAATCGGCCAAGATTTCTTTGTGTTCTTTCTTGTCTTTGAGCCACTCAGGAAGCCTCTTCTCAACTTCTTTTAAATATTCTCTTACGGAATTTTTCATGTTGTTTTCATTCATTTTTTAAACCTCTTTCATTTAGTTCTTTTTCAATATAATGTCCGCACACATCGCAATATTTTGCTTCAAAATTTTGTAAATCAATTTTATTGGCACATGCGGGGCAATATATATATTTGTTCTGTTTTAAATGGACACTAACATCGAATAACGGTGCGATTGCTTCAGTAAGTATCGAATAAAACCCCGATAAATAATTGTAGATTTTATCTCCATAGGTTGTAAGGTAGTAAAATTTTCTCTTCCTTCCTTCTATCTCTCTTTCAGATTTTATTATCCTATCATCTTCAAGTTTTCTTAATATGGGATAAAGCGTACCTTCTTCGATAATTAGCATTTCGTGCGTTTGTTCTAGAAGATCCTTAGAGATTTGATATCCGTGTACACCGTTTTCTCTATGTTGACTGATTATAGATAAAATACTTAATGTTGATATACCTCGATTTATTTCGGATTCAAACTTAGAGGCGTATTCTTGGAACTCAGTGTCCATTCCTTTTACACTTTTAATCAACTTTTGTAGCACCTTTTTTCAAAATAGTATTTTTTTTATAGTATCTTATGAATACTATACGAGACACAGTATATAAATCTTAGTATTTTTTATATTTTCTAAAATAAAAATTTATTACTCATCGTGTTTTCTAAGGAATTAGAATAACGATGGATTTGTCCAAGAATCTAAGTACTAAACTTGAGAATCTTACATCCTTCTTAAGAAATAAAAATGTAATAGTTGCATTTTCTGGAGGCGTTGATAGTAGTTTATTAGCGTTTCTTTCCAATAAATACGCTAAAGAAGCATTACTTGTAACAGAAAAGTCAATTCTTTATCCTGATGATGAAATTCAATTAACTAGTGAATTTGCAAAAAAATATGACATTAACCATTTAATAATTGAACGTAATCCTTTAAAAGATGAAAGCTTTAGAGTGAATCCTAAAAATCGGTGTTATATTTGTAAAACAGGTTTATATGAGGATATAATAAAGATCAAAGAAGAAAGGAATTTTGATATCATATTAGACGGGTCAAATCTAGATGATTTATCAGATTATAGACCGGGAATGCAAGCTTTGAAAGAATTAAAAATAACTACTCCTTATATAGATTTCAAGATTAATAAACAAGAGATTAGAGAGATTAGTAAATACTTTAATTTAGAAGTGCAATCAAAACCTTCAATGGCATGTTTTTCATCTCGTATTCCCTATGATCAAGATATCAATGAAAAAAAGTTAGACATGATAAGAGGGGCTGAAAGTTACTTAAAAAACACATACAATTTAAAACAATTACGAGTTAGGCTTCACGAAGGAAAACTAGGACGAATTGAGTTGATGCCTAAAGACATTATAAAGGTTATGACTGATGATAATATCAAAAAAATTACAGTTAAGTTGAAACAATTAGGATTTTACTACATTACAGTTGATTTAGAAGGATTTAGGTCAGGATCATTAAACGAAGTTCTTACTTTTAATGAAGATTAATTTTTAATGTAATCAATAATTCTTTTTCTCTTTTTCAAAGCCTCTAAAGCGGCTTTTTCAATTTTCTTTTCCATTTCTACTTTCAATTCAGGTGTTTCTTCCCCTATTTCTTGTTTAATTTGAGTATAAGCAGATTCTCGAAACCGGGGGAGGAGTGATTTTTTCTCATCCCCTTCGAAAATCATGTTTACTTGATTAGAACTGTCTACATAACCGATTTCAGCACATTTGATATTTTTTGTGGCTAAATCTCTGATAATTTGATCCGATATGCTTTCAGGGCAATAAATTAAGAGTGCATCTAGAGATACACCTAAATAATCAACTCCCACTTTTTCTAGTAATTCTAGCACTACGGGATTAACAAGTTCTCTTACTTGCTGTTCATAAATAGTTACACCAGACTTAGCTTCGTAGTTAATTTCGTATAAATCTCCTCTAAGACCTCCGTTTGTTACATCACACATACTCCTGATGTCTTTGAGATATTCTTTTTTTAATAGGATATTACAAGCTTCTAGGAATTTAATGTTCATGGTTTCGTTTACAAGATTATGGTTTCCCGAATATATTGCCGTAGTAGTTATAGTTCCACCTCCAGCACCTTCAGTCATTAATATTTTATCTCCAACTTGAATGTTGCGTCTCGCCAATAACTTGTTGCGAGCAACTCCAACGGCACTAATTCCCCCTACTAATCTATCTCCAATAACCATATCTCCTCCTATTCTTAATGTAGAACCCGCAGTTATTGGTACTTTTGATAATTCGGCAACTGTAGAAACACCAGCCATAAAATCAAACAATTTACCTACATCAGCATCATCGGCTAAGTGAATATCAATCATAATGGATATTGGTTCTGCTCCTTTTACGTATAAATCTCGCAAGCACGCTCGAGTAACGTGAAATCCACATACAAAAGGAAAATCACTAAGTCGGCTATGGATTCCTTCCATTTTTGAGACAATTATTATATCATCAGTTCCTTTATAATTACCTTCATCAAATAATTTAACTGCTCCAGCATCGTCCAAAGAAGTTGGCGATAAAAATGGTTGCTTTTTAGTTTCTGATAAATTTGCTATTAATTTGTGAACAAAAAAGTCTCCTACACCTCGACATCCTACACCCTGTTTCCCCACAGTTACATTTGCTTTATTTATTCCAAGTAGGTCTTTAATAAACAGATCTGTAACTTTAGATATGTCACTTTTCTTACATTCTGTTAAAATTGCTTTTGCAAATGTATATGCCAGCTTTTTGTCAATATCCTTAAAATCTGTATATTCTTGGACTAATCTTTTAAGAATTTCTTCGTCAGTTTTTTGTTGTATTAATAATCTTCTTGTCAAACCTTCTAAATCGCTCAAAACTCGACACCTATTAGATCTTTTTAAAATTAGATTGATAATAAATTTAAGATTTTATTTTTAGGAATGATAACGATAAATACCAAAAAAATCTTTGCTCTTAAAGCCGTCTAAACACAATTACAAATAACAATATAGGATAATTTCTTTCATAATTATTTGTTTGAAAAATTAATACAAATTTATATTCTTTTTTTCTCTTTTAAAAAAATAAGTAAAAAGGATGACAACATATAATTAAAAATAAATTAAATTATTAAAACTTAGAGTTTTGGTTTCATATTTCCTTATATCAATATCAATTATCGTTCTTTTTGGAGAAATTTTTTAACTAATTAACTAAAACTAAAAGGTTTAAATAAGTATAATCTTTATTTTCAATTGGGAAACAAAAATTACAATTAAAAAAAATGCCATTCCAACCACGTCACCATAGACCTCCTATACATCGTATAGTAAGTCAAAAAATAGGAACTCGACTCACAAAATGTCTAACTGAGTGTCAAAGTGGAGAGGAAGTTATCGTATTAAATGTTAATGCGGGATATAGAGCAAAAACACGCCTTGCTAATTTAGGGATTGTTCCTGGAGTAAAAGTGAAAAAAATGAGAAATGCCCCTTTTCGAGGACCAATAGAAATAAAAGTTAAAGGCTCATCCTTAGTCCTTGGGAGAGGTTTAGCATCCAGAATAATTGTAAGTTGTAATAATTCTTGTACCTAATAATAGCGGTATAATATTAAACTAGATAATTTTATAATAATTTCTTAAGAGGAATTTATTAAAAAAAGATAGGCCGTTTTAAAAAATGAGTGGTCACATTCCAAATAATAACCTAAAAAATAAAGGGATGTATAAGGATACAATTAACATCGCTTTAGCGGGAAATCCAAACGTAGGAAAATCAGTTATTTTTAACCAACTTACTGGGCTAAGCCAAACCATAGGAAATTGGCCCGGTAAAACAGTTGAAAGAATGGAAGGCCATCTTGATTTTTTAGGATATCGTTTTAACATCGTTGATTTACCGGGCATTTATTCTCTGTCTACCTACTCCTTAGAGGAAATAGTAAGTAGAGAATATATTGTTTCTGATGATGTTGATGTTATTATAAATGTTGTAAATGCCACGAATTTAGAACGAAATTTGTTTTTTACATTTCAGTTATTAGAATTAGAAGTTCCTTTGATTATTGCAATTAACCAAATGGATATTCTAAGAAAAAGAAATATGGAAATTGATTTTAAAGAGTTGGAAAACATTTTTAAGTTGCCTGTACTTCCTTTAGTTGCTATACATGGTACAGGTGTCCATCAACTGTTAGAAGAAGCTATTGAAATGGTCGTTTTTCAGCATCCGCAGCCTCATTACAACGGAAAAACCCGAGATGAGCACGATCATCATTCTCATAGCTATTATCGAACAGAACATATTCTCGATAAAGTAAAAGCAAATATAAAAGTGAAAAATAATTTTGAATTTCCTGACTTATCTAAAATACTCGCTTTTGGGAAAGAAATTGAGTCGTGTATTAGCAAATTGATTATCGAGATTGATAATAATCAACTATCTTCTGCTCTAATTAAATACCCACCAAGGTTTTTAGCAATAAAGTTATTGGAAAATGATGAAGAAATTAATAGTAGATTTAAAAATAATGAAATTATAAAAATTGCTGATGAGTTGCGAATTCAATTAGAAAATATTCACGGTGAAGATGTTCATACGATAATATCATCAGAAATTTACAATAAAATTCATAACATAAACGATAAAGTTTTAATAATAAAACTACATAAAGCAAAAAAAAAAGACAGACTCGCTGATTTATTCGATCATCTTACTACTCATTCTATTTTTGGATATGTTATTTTGATTTTGGTATTATTAGGGATATATTTCTTTACTTTTTCTGTAGGGAATTTCTTTGCTAGCTTGATTGAAGATGCTTTTATGGTTTGGAGCGACCTTATTTATGCAAGTTTAAGTGAAGATAATGTATGGGTTAAAATATTCTGGGATGGAGGTATAGGAGGTTTATTAGGAGCCATTGGAGGTGTTTTGGTTTATGTAATACCGTTCTTTTTTGTGATAGAAGTTCTACAAGATACGGGTTATTTACCAAGAGCGGCGTTTCTTATGGATAGAGTAATGCACTCACTTGGAGTTCATGGAAAAACGATTATACCAATGATTTTAGGATTTGGGTGTAATGTTCCTGCATGTGCGGGATGTAGAATAATGGAAACTGAAAGGGAGAAAAAAATATCTGTAGCTCTTACTTCTCTTGTACCGTGTGCGGCGACAATGACAGTTGTGTTGGGTTTAGTGGGACGATATTTAGGGTTTTATTGGATATTAATATTATTACTGATTAATTTCTCAGTTATTTTTATAGTTGGTCGAATATTGGATAAAACGCTACCCGGTCAATGTACAGAACTAATAATGGAAATGCATGAGTATCGATTACCTAATTACCCTGTCGTTTTTAAACAAACATGGATTCGAACTAAAGAATTTATATTTAAAGCAATGCCTATAATATTATTACTAGGGATAGTCTTAGAAATTTTATTAATATTTAACGCTTTAGAGCTAATAAATGTTATTTTAAGTCCTGTCACAGTATTATGGTTAGGCCTACCTGCTATAACTGGCGTATTCTTAATATACGGAATTTTAAGGAAGGAGTTAACCTTAGTTCTCTTGTCAATTTTAGCTAGTTCCTTAAATCTTAGCCTTCTACAATTATTAACTCCGATCCAGATGATTGTGTTTAGTCTGGTTACAATGCTCTATATTCCCTGTTTTGCGACTATTATCCTTATTGCAAAACAATCGAACTGGAAATATGCTATTCAAATCTCACTTCTGGAGATAGGATTAGCCCTATTGATTGGTGGAATTATAAACTTTGGATTTATAATATTTTCAATCTTTTAAACTAATTATTATCGAATTCTTAATTATAACACATTTAAATTATCGTAAAAATTCCTAATCGTAGTTCTAAATTTATTATTTTCTTAAAAGATAATGGTAAAAATAAGAGTTACTACCCCATGTAGAATCCATCTTTCTTTAATTGATGAAAACGGATACACTGGTCGAGTCGATGGCGGAATAGGTCTAATGTTAGACAGACCTAATGTAATTTTTGAAGCAACAAATCATGCGGAACAATTTAAAATTGAAGCTCATAAGTATTATCGCGAATCAATTGAAGTAATTAATGAGCAAGCATCGAAGATTTTTAAAGAGTTCAATATAAACAATAAGAACTTCCACTTTAATCTTAAAAGGTATTTTCCAAGCCATGTAGGTTTAGGTTCCAAAACACAATTATCCTTGGCTATCGCTCTAGCGATTACTAAATTGAAAAATATTAATAATATTTCCTTAAAAGATCTAACCAGACTAGTTAATAGAGGTGGAACTTCAGGAATTGGATGGAGGGGTTTTGAAAAAGGTGGCTTTATTGTTGATGCGGGACATGAATTTGGTAAAGGAAAAGAGAAAGAAACATTTCTACCTTCCTCAGCATCAAAAGAAGCTAATCCTGCGCTTACAATCTTAAGATATCCCGTTCCAGAGCATTGGAGATTTGT
>JAEOTS010000035.1 GCA_016839745.1 Promethearchaeota archaeon | reverse complement strand
TTCTTTCCTTTTATAATTCAAGTTCGTATCAATTTTTAGACGAGAACTCATTAAGATATTTAGCATCTGTGATACCACGTAGATATCTTCCATTATCTACTTTGTTAGAGGTTAATTGCTACGCCGTACTTTCTTTGAATCTCTTAAACAGTTTGAACCAAATAGATGTTGCTGAAATGATTGATTTTATCTGGGATTGTTATCATCCTAATCTTCATGGTTTTATTGGCCAACCCTACGATTCCTCTTTAGACGAGGGATTCAAGATTCCTACAGCTGATAACACCTATTATGCAGTGATCACGCTCGATTTACTTGGTATAGACTGGAACCAATATTCTCAAGAGAGAAGCGATATTGTCTCCTATATTGAAAATTTGCAATCTCTAAGTTCTAGTACGGGATTTTATAACGATAACGAACCTTTGTTTGATTCACTAATGGAAATTGAACCCAATCAGTTCGCTTCCTATTACTGCATTAAGACTTTAGAAACGTTCGGGACTGCCTATGTAGATGTAATAGACAAAAATAAGTTCCACCAAGATCTAACCGGCCTTTATCACCCTGGTGAGTTTTATTTCGATTTGGCCTCGATGGTTTGGGTTTCTAACTATTCTAATATTGTAGCGACTGCGATAGGTTTAGAGTTGTCAGATATTACGGGATTCACTAATTTTGATCGACCCGAGGTAATAAATTTTATTTTAAATAATCGGTTTTATCTTGGAGGTTGGGAAGCGTCTACAACGGTGAAGATTCACGAGTTAATAGATACTTTCCAAATAACCCGCTCGCTTTTAAACACCGGTGATATTTCAGTATTAACTATAAGTGAAAAAGATGAAATACAGCAATACATAGATTACTTTTCTCAAAATAATGGCTACTCATTGCTGTCAGAGGATTATACTTCAGTGGATCTAATTCATAATGTTGTATCCTCCTATGAACATTTTGATCGTCTAGGTGAGTTAAATATCCAAGTATTATACGATCTTTTAGAGGGAACGGTAAAGGAAAGTGATGGAGAGTACGATTTTTTTGCTTGTACAAACCTTGATTTATCTAAAGCGAATTTCCGCACGAAACCGATCGATTATTATTCTACAGGTTACCACAAATATATCGAAGATATGAACTCAATAAATTCTAATAAAGATATCTTTAAAACTCTTGATGCTTTGAATAAAATTTATAAGCTAAACGACTTCGCTGCTAGTTATGACTTGAATATTGTCTTACAAAATGTAATTGATTCCCAATTTCTCGATCCATTATACACACAAAATTTTGGAGCTTTCTGTTTCAATGACGCAGGTTACTCTTCAGAGCGAAAAAACGAGCTGATTTATTTAAAATACTCTTTTTACGCGATCAATGCCATGGAACTTATCGATGATTTCTTATCTCTCGGTAGTATTACAGGACTCTACTTTTCAGATTTAGGTTTTGATAGAACGGCTCTAGCGACGTATATCGTTAGAAACATAATAGAGTCTCCAACGGAGTTATACTTTGAAGTTGATTATTCTGATTCAGTCGAGTTAGCCTTAGAAAATTTATACTACTCAATTTACATTTTAGAAACTCTTGGTCAATTCAGTTTGGATGTTAACAAAATTGAAAATTTTGTGATAAATAATCTGAACTATTCCAATATAAAAAACTTATATTACTGCTACAAAATTTCAGACGCTTTAGACATATCGATTACGTTTGATATAGAACAAACGCATTTCTTAATCCAATCGATTTATTCAAATATTTACAACGAGTTTTACTTAACTACGGAAAGAACTATCCTTGAACAAGAAGCATTTTTGTGGGTGTGTGAAATGGCAAAAAACGATCAAGTAAGGATAAACGCTAGATATTCTAAATCCACCACTTTAGGGAGTAGTAATACCTTTTCTGTTGATTTAGATAACCTAATTCTTTCGGATTTCGGTCAGTACACGACGGTTAAGCTGGAGAGTGTACAACTCGGAACAATCGTGTTTGACCAAATGATTAATCATACTCACCAAAAAGAGATTCATATCCCAGTGGATCCAAACAATTATCCGGTAATTATAGGGGAATTATTTGTTTATGACGGGAGCACTAAGGTAGCGCAATCATCTATCTCGTTTAACACTAATTTTGATACTATTTACGGGATTTCCATTTCAAAAACAGAGTCAATCATAGAGATAATAGTAAATGCTTCTCATCGCTTTGCTTCAGGAGAACAACCAATATTTGATGGCTCGATGTTTGCCCATGTTTATAGAGGTGACAATTATATAGACACCGTATTTTTAACTTCGGATAACGGATTGCAGAGCACCGAGTTTTGTTTGGTGTATCGACCTTCCTACAGTGGAATCTACGATTTTGAACTTTACCTAGACGATCCCTATCACTCCAGTTCACAATTCGTTATGGATACGAGCTTTACCTACACGGGTGCTGGACCCATCCCGGGAGATCAAACGCTTGAAGGGTATGAAAACGATGCGCTCATTACTTTTCCCTTAATTATTGCTATGATAGGGGCGCCTTTAGGTGTAGTCTTTACAACTTCGAAAACGAAATACTCCGAAAAAGCAAAAAACAAGCAAAAATCTGCTATCAAATAATTCTTTTTTTTTTAATAAAATATAGAGCATTTAATTAAATTCATTTATTCTTAATTTTAAATGATCTAAGCTACAAATTTAAAAGATATACTTTTAAAACTCTATGTCTTTCCCTTTTAATTCAATAGAGAGGTCAACGATCGCATTTTGACTCCCATACCACTCGTTTTCTATTTTTTTTCCTATAATTATACCTTCTTCAAAATACTCTCTTATTTCTTCTGCACTTATCTCCTTATGGATCATTTCGCGAATCTCATTAATAATCTCATTAATATCAAAATATTCAACACTATCAATTTCTTTCATAATCTTTATAAAAAATATGCTAAATTATTTAAATCTTTAAAAAAATAAAGACAAGGAAAAGACTATCGTAAAATAATTACTCTTATTTTTTTTTTCCTATTTTACTCTCAAATCCTACTCTAAAAAGAGTTGGTTCTTTACATTCAAGTTTAAAACTAATGAGATCTAAATAATCGTAATAACTTAATATTGACAAAAACATAAAAAAGTGATAAAAAAATTGGATAAAAAACATCGCATAATATTCTTACTATCAATCGTAATCGGAGTAGTCGTTTTATTTGCGGGATTAATAACTTTATTTCTGCTTTTTTACTTAACCATACCAGCAGAAAATATTGAAATGTTGAGTGCGAGAATTCCACGCACAATAGAATTTCTTATTTTACCTTTATATACCGGTACAATCATAGGATATGTATTTGGCAGAATTTCAAATCGAGCCGAGGAAAGATGGATAAAGATGGGGTTTAGATTACTGGGTGCTTTAGGTGTTGCGGTTCCAATAATATTTAGTGGCATGTATCTACAGTACACGTTTGCATACCAAATACCGATACTTCCTGCAATTCATTATAAAACTATTTGGTACCCGGATCCAGCTTTTGTTACCGGATTTCGGATATTAGATTCAATTATCTCAGGAGAATCGTATTTAGCAGCGGATACCATAGTTCATTATATTTTACCTTGGTTTGTATTAACCTTTGCAATTACGGCGTTAATTACGAGAGTTACTTGTTCTCAATTATCGGAAGACTCCTATAGTAAAAAGAAGATCATTTCAAACACTGCTAGAACTAGTGCGGTATTCGGTTTAATTTTTATGTATGTTATTTTAATCGAAACAATATTTAATTTACACGGTTTTAGCCAATCCTTACTAACGGCTATTGTCAGTCTGGATATCTTATTACTGAGAGCTTGCATAATCGTGATACTAATAGCATTTATTATCACTCTTTTCATATCACACTTAATTTTTTGCCTTATTAGATTCTTAAAGGATGATATCCAACCAGAAAAAGATTTAGACGACCTCACAGAAAGAGAGCCGAGAAGTAGTGTTAGAATAGAGTTAAAGAATTATGGGATTAAACTTGTAAAATCCCCATTAACTATTATTGGATTAGTAGCCGTTATAGTACCGATTCTCATATCGATTTTCCCTCAATTAGTAACCGAATACACTTTTGAAGAAGCTATTGGCTTTTATGCTGGACCTTTCGGTCCTCCTTCACCAGATCATCCCTTAGGACAAACAAATTCTGGAAGGGATGTGCTTGCTTTAGTGGTATACGGCACGCGAGATTCTCTGTTATTCGGGTTCGGAACCGTTATTATTGGTTTAATCGGAGGTTTGATATTCGGGTTGTTGGCTAATAAATTTAATTACATAGGACATACTTTAATCATGGGTTTAATGTTGATCTTTTACGTTTTGCCAGGAATACTTATTATTATGTTCTTTACAAGGATTTTGGGAAGCACTATTGGACTTTTGATATTTACAACTGGCTTATTACTTGTACCCAGGTTTACACGAATAATCGCTAGTGCGGAATTCCGGATCGTTCCCATTGGAAAAAAAATACTCGCATACGTGCCCTTGTTTATTGGATTTTCTATTATACTTAATATAGCATTAGGATTTTTAGGGTTTGGTGATCCTGTGTCAATTAATTTTGGTGAACTTATTGCTATGGCAAGGGTTCAGATGTACAATGCGCCTTGGGCTAGTTTTATACCGGGATTAGTAGTATTCCTTCTTTTGATTGGTTTATTCGTATTGCACGAAGGATTGGCGAAGCACTCCAGATAATTATTTTTAAATTTTTTCTTTTTATTTTCTTGTTTTCTATAACTAATAATGGCTCAAAGCGTAATAATTAAGCAGTTACATCAAGTAATATCAGCTTTGGAGAAGTTCCAAACCAGGAAAAATACCCTGTTTAATCTCGATAAGTTAGCTGTGTATCTCAAATTGTCTGAAGAAGAGCTAAACGAGATTTTAGATATCGTTTTTAGCTTTCAACATTTATTTAGCACGGTATTTGAAGACTTCTATCTGTATAAAAAGTGGAAAAACAACAAAACTTATCTAGTCTTAAAGTTAAAATCGGAAGTAAAAAGCCTTATTACTGACGAGCCTAAAGAAATTGAAATTAACCAAGCACAAGTTAAAGTGCTAAATGACATCGTGTATTATTTCCAACACATACAAATTGGAAAAGGATTTGATATTAAGAAAAACAACACTGAGCTCTCTAGAAAGGTAGGTGAGCTCAAGCGATCTCATCCGTATTTCTTCGAGTATAGAGGAAATGGTTTGATCTATCCTTCGAAACTCGCGGTTGAATTAGGAAGGTTAATATCGTTTTATAATAAAAGTAAAAAATTAATCACAAAATTAGAAGTAGAAGATTATCTCATACAAATCACATAAAGGAGTTAAAGAAAGTGCTCGAACTAGAGAAAAGTGAAAATACTACGAAAAAAATGACATATTTGCGGGAGAAGCATATAGAACACAGAGAATACCAGTTAAAAATTGCTAAAGAATGTGCATCTAAAAATTCTCTTGTTGTTCTTCCTACCGGATTAGGAAAAACGATCATCGGAGTGTATGTAGCGGCAGGGACTTTAGAAAATTTTCTCCCCAATAGTAAAATTGTAGTTTTAGCACCAACAAGACCTTTAATCAACCAGCATTACGATTCGTTTAAGAATTTAATGACAATTCCCGAAGAGCAATTCGTAGTGTTAACTGGTAAAACCACTCCTGAGAACAGAGTAGAACTATTCCAGGAAAACCAAATCATTTTTTACACACCCCAAACTTTGCGAAATGACTTAGTCAACAAAAAATACAATTTAGAAGACGTGTGTTTAATTATTTTCGATGAGGCTCACCATGCTACAGGTGACTACGCTTACACTCTTATCGCAGACGAATATGTTGATCAAAATCCGGATGGAATAATTTTAGGATTAACAGCTAGCCCAGGATCATCTAAAGAGAAGATCAAAATCCTATGTAAGAACTTACATATACCGCTCGCAAACATTCATACCCGAACAAGAAAGGATGTCGATGTGAAAACTTATTTAAAAGCTATGGATGTTTACAAAATTGGCGTTAATCTCACCGAACTTATGGGAGATGCTTATTTAGCAGTCCAAACTCTTTTAGAAGAGCGCTTACAATACTTATCTCAACTCGGTTTTTTAAATGTGAGAGCAGATAAATTACATACTAAAGTGATCAGAAAGGATTTAATAAAGCTTAACTCCGAGTTAATTAGACTAGTAAAAGGAGACGGAGATAAAACGGGAGTTTACAGCGCTTTATCGGTAAACGCTCAAGCGCTAATCCTTTATCACATGCTTGAATTGATAGAACAACAAGGCTTAGATGTGTTACTAATATATTTGACAAAAGTAAAACAAGACGCTCGAAAAAAAACTAGCTCGAAGGCGGTAAAAATACTCGCTTCAGACCATAGGATAAACCAAATTTATATTGAATTAAAAAAGAACGAGGATTTATCTCCAGTGCAACTCATACACCCTAAATTTTACGTGCTCGAAAAACTTCTCTTACAAGAGTTTAAAAATAACCCTGAATCAAGGGTTTTAGTTTTTGTAAAACTGCGAGATTCAGTCAAAAATATAGTAACTAAGTTAAAAAACGCTAATACAGATATTATTAGACCCTCTAGATTTGTAGGACAATCTACTAAATCTAAGGACGACAAAGGGATGTCACAGAAAAATCAGTTAGCAATATTAGAACAGTTCAAACAAGGTCATTACAATATCCTTGTGAGTACTAACGTAGGAGAAGAGGGTTTAGACATAGCAGAATGCGATCTAGTTATTTTTTACGATGTAGTTGCATCAGAAATTAGATTTATCCAAAGAAAGGGAAGAACTGCTCGCCATCGCGAAGGAAAAGTTATTATTCTTTATTGCAAGGACACTCACGACGAGATTTATATGCACATCGCTCTTAGCAAGCTAAAGAAAATGAACATCAACCTTAAAAGCGATCATCAGCTACGAACTTCTTACACAAAAGTTCCTAAGGAAATGATAGTAGAAGAAAATCCTTTAGAAGAACCGCATTCTGAACCCCCCAGAAAAGTTGGAGCTCACCAAAAACAAGGCAATTTACAGGCTTATTTACATGATTTATCAAGCTCAAAAGAAACATTACAAAATACGACAGAAATCAAAATAAGCCAATCCCTTCCCGTTAAATACGGGATAAGAAAAAATCTTCAACGAGACCAAATACCTTTCGAGGTGGTGAAATCTATAAATCACATTACTATGTTCGATCGCGTCATAATCCAAGCTTTAGATCCACATCAATTTGAAAAGGAGGCGCTGCTAAAGAAGATTTCTCACTTGAGTAAGAAATATAATCTATTTGTTTCAATTTTCGATTTTGTTGACTTTTCTGAGAAATATCAAGACGAAGAACGACTTCTTAAGCGAGAAATAAAAGAATGGGGTTTAAATAACGATTTGAAAGCTATTCCTATCGACCTTCCTGAAGAATTATATTTCATTGTTAAAAACATATATTTACACTCCAAAAAAGAATACGAGGTTGCCTAATGTGGAAGAAACTGTTTTCAAAAAGGACAAAACTCCTTATTTAATTTTCGCGTGCAAAAACTGTCAGCAGTTCGTATACGTGAAAACCACTCAGAAAACTAAAAAGTGCTTGCGATGTGGGCGTTCTCACAAGGTGAAAACCGTTCTAAATGAAGGAGAAATTGTGCATGGTATGACACTTGCTGTAGATACCGTGAAAAGGAAGCAAAATGAATTAGCTGTTCCCGAATTCAGATCACAAAACGATTTTATAATTGACACAAAAAGTATTCATAACAATGATATATCATTTTCTTATGCTAAAGCAAAATTTAGTGACGAACCGGATAACAGCCTTAAATTTAAAACTCTCTTACTAAACCTTTCTAAACTTCATCGGAAATTTCCAGCGTACATGATTGAAATTATGGCTGAAGATATTGGAATCCCAAGTCATGAAATACCCCGTCTTATTAAAAAATTTAAGAAGAAGGGATTTTTAATCCCTCTAAAAGATGCACAATTCTATTATAAAATTTCTCAAAAAAATTAGTCTGAACGCATCGCATCGGCAAATTCTTGTCTCATAATGCTCTTATAGATTGGATTCCGTTTTTCAAAGGGGATTTTTTCGTTTCCAAAATAAATATCGGGAGCATTGGATGCTTTCAGGACTTCTGAAAAAGGAATTATTATCTTCGAAAGCACTAACTCAACTGATTCATATTCTGAAATTTTAATTACTAAGGTATCGTGTTTTCTATTTTCTTCTGTTTCAAGACCCATTCTTCTCACCATATTTGCAGTTGTACAGCTTTGTAATGCTCATTTTATTTAAACAAAAAATATTGTTACTCGGAATATTCTTTATTGACTTCTTCAAGAAAGAGTTTCATAAAATAGCGTTGTCGCTTTAGATAACCTTTTATTCGGTCAGATTTCAAGTCAGGATGGTTTTTTATAATTTTTTGGATGAACTCAAGCGCTTCTAAAGTCTGCTCCTTAGTCTTTTCAAATTCTTTAATGATGTAGTTGTCTTGATCGTCATCCTGTTCTTTAAATACCAGAAATTCTTTTATCCTAATTTTCCTTTGGTCATGAATATCAAATGGATCTTGCTCTTTTTTAGAATCCATCGGGTTATTTCATTTTATTTTAGGATAAGTAAGTAATTTCTTAAGCATTTAAAAAGGAAAAATTGTGTTGATCAACTACTTTGATATTACATCATTTTATATAATCAAAAAATCTGGTAAAAATTGTTATGCCAGAATTTTTATTAGATTTTTTTGTGCTTGCAGAAGGAGGAAAGGTAATTTTTAGCCATTGCTCTCTTTTGGAATGCGATGAAACACTTATTGGTGCTTATTTTCACGCGATAAATTCTATTTATAACATTTGCTTCCAACGAGATTTGCAAAAAGTTTCAATGAATCAATATCGCCTACACTTTAGGAAAATGAAACCGTTCTTCTTTATTGGAATTTCCACCATTCATGTTAAACATAAAGTAGCAAACGAAAATTTTGAATATTTAGCTCAATTATTTTACGAAAAGTATCGAAGTAAGCTGACAAACCACTGGGAAAGCGATGTGACTTTATTTCATAGCTTTGATTCTGTAGTGGATAAGCGGGTAAAGCAGATTTCTTTAACAAAGTAAGTCACGACTGAGTTGGAAACTGTCTTTCTTACTTTCCTTTGATAATTTTTTTACAAAGATTAATTCCTAACCCCGTTTTTCTGTCTAGGACATAAGGATTTTGTTTTTTTACTTGATTTGCTGTGTGAAAGCCAGCGTTATGCAATATCCTTGCTCTAATCCTTGCTACATTATTTAATCTTAATACTAAATCGAATAGTTCCTCGTGTATCCCGTAATGAATTCTTATTTTGAGTGTCTCGGCAATCTCTGCTATTTTTATCATTTCTTCTTGTAGATCTAGATCTGATTCGCTCAAGTGGACTGCGATTATTCCGATAAAAGTTATGATCCTTTCTAGATTGTCTTTTGTAGTGTAAAGGTCCCCGGTCATAATTTTATGGCGTTCCATAATATTGTCAAGAGGTTCTTCGTCGCACCACTCCAAGATAGGTTGGAGTAATCGGTAGTCGCGTACTTTTAGCTCTACTTTTAACACCTCGTATGCTTCTTTAACAATATCTTGGAAAGTTTCCATTGCAGCATTTTCGAGCTTATGTCGGATGAGTACTCCAGAAACGGGATAGAGATACAACCGAATGATCAATTTTCCGAATTGCGAACATTTAATCATTCCGTTATCTCTTTTAACAATTAATCCCTTGTCAAAAAGGTAATTTAAGACGTACTGGTTCTTAACTGATTTAGGAACGATATCATTTACATATTTCTGGAAGTTTTTATCGGGAATTTCGATCAAGTGGAGCAAAAAAGCGGTAATATGATCGCAAAACTCGAAGGAAAACTGCTCGTTAGAGTAATTATTTGACAAACCGTTTTCAAATCCGCAAGAACATCGAATTCCTATGTCAGTATCGAACTCGGTGAAAAAGACGCCGAAATCGGTTTTTATGTATCCTGACACATTAGATTTCGTAAGTTTAGTGATTTTAATCTTGTAGCGTTTTTTCGACAAAGATTTTACTTTTGAAGAGTCCGAGTGAAGTTTAAGTATGTTCACAGGAGTAATTTCTTTAATCATGAGGAGTTGATCGATTGGTATCTGATCTTGCTCCATCTTATCCTTGATACGGAACCAAAAAAATGTTTTTTGAAAGAATTCTTTTAATTTATCTAAAGTAATATTTTTTTCTTCGTAAATTCTTAAGAGCACCTGCTCTTTTAATGTGTTTATTTTGTTTAGCCCCGAAACTAAGTCGTTGTATTTCGGTGTATATACCTCTGAGGGTAAAGCGTTCTGGAAGTAGTGGTCTTCGATCCAGTCTCTCTCGTCTACATTGTTAACAAGCAAGTACCCAAATCCTTCGTTGTCTAATCCTGGTCTACCCGCTCTTCCTAACATTTGGAAAATGGTGTTGGCAGAAAATGGCATAAAGTAGGAAAAACCATCGCCGTTCTCATAGTATCCGGAAAAATTTTTTATATTGTGGCCTGAAGTAACGTATCTTTTGAAGTCTTTAATTATCACCGCTCGAGCTGGAACATTTATACCCGCGGATAAAGTAGTAGTACAACATATTACTTTTATCAAATGTTTGCGATAAGAATCCTCGATCAGTTTTCTTTCTTTTGGAAGCAAGCCAGCGTGATGAAAAGCAACTCCACACTTCACGACTTTTTTCAGCTCTATGTGTCTTCCTTTAATAGCGTTAAGTTTTTCTTCGATTTTTTTGCACGCTTTAAGTTCAGATTCGGTAATGTGAGTTTTAACCAAGTTTTTAAGGTTTCTTGCTGTCTGTTGCGTGGACTTTCTTTTATTTAAGAATACTAAGATCTGTCCATGATTATCTAAGGTAGCCTTGATTATTTTTTTAATAGTGGAATCTTTATTTTGGGTAATTTCGATCCTATATTGGAGAGGAACAGGTCGGACATCTGAGGTTATAAGCGTTGTTTTATTTCCAAGAGAGG
>JAEOTS010000189.1 GCA_016839745.1 Promethearchaeota archaeon | reverse complement strand
TCTTCCATTAATTTAATGTAAGACGGTTCGAACTCTTTAAGCCACTCCTTTTTAATCTTTATTTCGTGTTTTGGAAACGCAAACAACTTTCCGTCGTAGTCTCCATGAATATAAACATCGGTGAGAGCGTCAAAAAGTTTTAGGCACTCGTCTTTATAATCACCATATTTACCAATGATTTTACCGTGGGGCCCAATAGCAGCAATGGTTAACAATCCTTCAGGCACCGTGGGGGTGCACGAAATTGAAGTGAAAGGTACCTGACCCCCTCTCGCTGCAAAAATCTGGTTTGTCTCAAATATTAAACATTGCATAGATTGTTCAATTTCTCTTGCGGAAAGTCCTTTTGCATAAGGAGCGAGGAATGTAGTAATATAATCATACCCCTGACCTCCTGAAAATTCGCCTTGTATGGTCCCTAACCATTTGGCTAGATGCGTTACAGCTACCCTTAAGCTTCCAGCTGGACCCGATCGACTACAATGTGCCCAGCTATTCACGGGAGGAAGTCCGTGCTCGAGGACCATGCGGGGATCCCATTCCTGACAAAAAGGCCTTAAATCGAAGTATCTTAGCATATGTACGTGGATATCCCCATATAAATGAGCGTGCGCTTCTTCTGAGTCTAAAATCCTTAAGAGGGCGTATTCATCAGAAATTCTATTTGCAGCCCAATGGTGAATGCTTTCGGGGTTTAAATCTTGGTTAGCGTTTTCATTAACACCTCTCTCTAATATCGCTTCATAATCCATTAACGGCATACCTATTCTTGTATATAGCTTACGCTCGTCTTCGTAGTGTTCTTCTGATAATATCGAGCACACAATTTCCCTAATATGTGGTCCTGAAAGAAAGGTAATATTGGAAGAAATAATTCTTCTCACAACTAACCGAGTAATTCTGTCAGCAGATTCTAAATCTAACCCCGTTTCGCCAATAATACTTTCCTTTATTTTTATTGGGTCAAAGGGTACTACATCGCCCTCTGTTCGTGAAACTCTTGGTAGTAAATTTTTTAAAAATCCACTTTCTAACATATTTTTTTCTTTAGTTATTTCAGACTCTGGAGTTAAAACCATTTTAATCATTCAATTATTTTAATTTGCAACTTCTACCGAAGTGATAACGGCATATTACTATTATAAAATCCAAAGATTTTTGTCGGTTTAATTGACCGAAATAATAGCTTTAAATAATATATATTCTCGTTAATACTTTGCCTCTTTTGATATAAAAATGTATTTTTTTTTTCCAATATAAACTTAATCTATTAACTTTCTATTCATAATCTAATAAACCAGTTAAGAAATCCACAGAAAATTCCATAGTTTCACCTATAAGTCCGGTTGTGTTACCTTTAATCTCGTTATTTTACTCGTAAACTTAAAATTGTCGTCTTTACTGGTTTTGTAATTTTCAAACGATTAATGTAAAATTTAAAAATTATCAACTACGAGAATATTTAAAGAAAAAACAGATGAAATCAAGTTATTTAAGTGTCTGAAATGAAAAAAAATCCCGTAAATAAAAGCTCTGTCAATTCCATAGAAGCTTTGCCAGGAATTTATCGAAAAACTCTAATTTATAACGATAACATGATGTTATGCCATTTTATTCTCGATAAAAATTCTAATGTCCCCCTCCATTCACATAAGGAACATCAAATCGGATACATTATTAAAGGAAAATTACAATTTTTTACCGAAAATAAAGAATTTTTGGCTGAAGAAGGAGATAGTTATGTTTTTGAATCAAACGAAAAACATGGGGCTAAAATATTGGAAGATTCGGAAGTAATAGATGTGTTTAGTCCTTCAAGAGAGGATTATAAATAAATTTGTGCAATTATAAATGGAAATAAAAAACAATTACCACTGGTAAGCAGCAACAACAAAAATTGCAATCATACAAAATATAAATTCGCCCAGTAGCCAATCAATGAACAATTTCTTTTTTTGATCTCTATTTTTTTTAACTCGTGTCGCTAGCGCAAAGCTAATTGCTGAATTTGTTCCAGTGAAAATTATTAATGTAAATGTCGACGCATTTAACTCTAATTCAATTAAATCTAGTAGCGAGTCAAAAATAAAAAACGCACTTAATAATAGCATCAAAGCAATTAAAAAAATCCAACCTGAAAAATATATTACTTTCTCTAATACGATTTCCTCTTGGGATAATCCTCCTGGTAACCTCGTAGGTTTTTTCTTTACTTTTGACATATCTTTCTTACCACACTAATTATAAAAAATTGAATGGTTAATGATTCTTAATTCTTATTTTTTCTATAAATACAATTCAAGATATTAAGGTTTATTTTTCAAAAATAAAATAGCCTTCGCAATATCTCCTTCACTATCAATTAACGCAGCATTCGCTTCTTCTTTATCTACATTTGCTTGAGCTGCCACTAACATTATATCATTTTCGGTAATAACCAGTTTAGCTCCAGAATCTTCGATAACATCTCCTTCTTCTCCTTCTTCCTTTTCTCCAATTTGAACTTCCCCTGCAGAATATTCCTCTGCTTCACCTATTACTTGATAAATCTCTTGTCCCATTTGTTTCATTAAAACGACTTCAGGTTGATCGATTACGAGAGTATTTTCATGACTTTCTATTATTACTCGTGTAGCGTTAATTTGTTCCATATCAATTCCTTGTTGTTGCATTCGACGACGCATCTGTCTTGATGCAAACTGCTGTCCTTCTCTCTTTTTTGTTGCTTGTGGACGCGTTGGTTTGCTCTTTTCCTTTTTTTGCATCTCTTTAGGTAATTTAACCATTTTTTTCAACAACTCCAAACTATGTATATTATAATTATCTATTAAATTTTATAATTTTGATGTAACCATGCCTTTCCGAACTTTTATCGCAACTCCCGTTTTAAAACTTCGAACATACGGGACTGGGATCATTAACTTTCCAATCGCTAAAATTTCATTTTCTTGATTAACAACAATAATCTCGTCAGAGGCTCTTAAATTATCATCTATCTCTATAACATGTTTACAAAAGACATTACGACCTATTCTAATGAATTCAGATATCTCATTCATTACTATTGCTCTCAATTTTGGCGGTGGAATGTTTTTAATTATTTTATCAGCGGAGAATAAACTCAATGTAAAAAATCCATTAGTTGGTCTTAAATTTAGCAGAATTTTGTCTTTATAATACACATGCTTCATTTTGCCGGTGTTTTTAGAAAATTCAAAATGAATTTCATCTTCATCTTCAAACAGAATATCAGTTATCGATTGGCCAAATTGGTAATCAGAAATAGCCTTTGCTTTTCTTAAAGCAAATATTAGTTTAGTTTCCATATTGGTTTCTGTACAATTAACATTGAAATAAAAATGGATTATTGCAAAGAAGATGGTTAAGTATACATCCTTGATTGAATAGCCTTATCTTTTATTTTGTTCATAACTTTATTAACAGCTTCAATAAAATCATCTTTAACTATCTGGTCTGCTTCTTTCCTTATTGCAAACATTCCAGCTTCAGTACAAATTGCTTTAATATCTGCTCCAGTTGCTCCCTCAGTTAATTCAACTAGTTTTTTAAAATTAACTTCTCCCTCGACAGTTAAACCTCTTGTGTGGATTTTAAAGATCGAGTTTCTTGCTTCCTCATCTGGGATTGGAAAATCAATCATTCGGTCAAACCTACCAGGTCTTAACAAAGCAGGATCTAATATATCAATTCGATTAGTCGCACCAATTATTTTTACGTCTCCCCTTTGTTCGAATCCGTCTAATTCGCTTAATAATTGCATTAAAGTCCTCTGAACTTCTCTGTCTCCAGATGTTGCGATTTTTAATCTTTGAGATCCAATTGCGTCTAATTCATCAATAAATAAGATAGTAGGGGCTTTTTGTTTTGCTAAATTGAATATTTCTCTTACTAAACGAGCGCCTTCTCCAATAAACTTTTGAACTAACTCTGAACCAATTATTCTAATAAATGTAGCTTCAGTTTCATGCGCAACTGCTTTTGCTACTAACGTTTTACCTGTACCTGGGGGGCCGTATAGTAAAACTCCTTTAGGAGGATCAATTCCTATTTTTTTAAACAATTCTGGCTTTAACAAAGGTAATTCCACAGTTTCTCTTACCTCTACTATCTGGTCATCTAATCCACCTACATCCTCGTAAGAGAGATCTGGGATTTCATCTATTACTTCCATACCTTTCACAAATGGATCTAATTTAGTCGGTAAAATTTCCATTATTGCGAAAGTTCTTTGATTTAAAGCGACTCGCATTCCTGGAGTTAAATTTTCATTTTTAACTTTTCTACTGGGGTTAACAACAAAACTAGGGCCAGTGGAACTTTTTACTATAACTTTCCCCGTGTCTTCTAACATATCAATTACAGTAGCCGAAACTAATGGAGGTTCTCTTAATCTATCAATTTCATTTCTTAAACTGTTTAATTCTTGCTCTAGTCTTAAACGCTCAGCATCTAATAGTTGCTTTTCAGTTTCTAGATTTCTTAATCTTTTTTCTAAATGCCTTGTGTAAGTGATTAAATACTCTTCATCTTTACTACTTTCTTTCTCTTTTCTCTTTTCCTTAGTCGTTGTCAAATATTAAATTCCCCATCTTTTACTTATTTCAATTTTAAGATAATAAATTAATTTAATAATAACAATATAATCATTTAAACTTAAGGTAATACGCTATTATCAGAAAGAAGTTGAGTTTTAAAAAATTTTTGGATTATATTTTATAACGAGTTTTGGTTATAAACCAAAAATTATAAGAGTTCTTTATCCCGATCTTATATATAATCCTTTCCTTGGAATTTAATGAGTATTAAGTTATTTTATGTCGAAAAAAATCGAGAACGAATATGAGAAGGAATGTCCCATATGTGGTGGAAAAATATGGGGTAGAGGAGAAAAAGTATTAATTGAGGGGGCAAAAATCACTGTGTGTCAAAGTTGTGCCCAATTTGGTGTTAGAATCAAATCAAAGCCTAAAATAACCGTTAAATCCAAAGAATTATATCCTAAACCTAAATTTTCCGTGAAAAAAGTAGTACGTCCGAGAGGAATCGAAGAGAGCGTAGAAATTGTTAGCGATTATGTCGTGAGAATAAGAAACGCTCGTAATGCTCGTGGACTTAATCAAGATCAGTTTGCTCAAAAACTAAACGAAAAACCTTCTTTATTAAGAAGAATTGAAGCTGGGAAAGTTGAACCTACAATAAAGTTAGCGAAGAAAATAGAAGAAGTCTATAAAATTAAACTTCTTAAACAAGTAGATGAAATTGAGCCTTCCGCTAAGCAAAGCCAGTATATGAAGAAATCTAGCGGATCTTCTTTAGGTGATATTGCCTATGTTAAAAAGAAAAAGAATTAAGAACTAATAGATAAATCCAGATTTTCAATAAGTACTATTTTCTTTTTTAGGAAATGAATTAAATCCTTATTGTCTTGAGCTTCTAATTGACCCCCGCAATCCGGGCATCTGAAATTCAATTCAAACGCTCTATCAAAATTGAATTTGTTATTTGAATCTTGACAATCTTTACAAACAAAGAAATAGTTATTTTCTTCGAATTTTAACCTATCTCTTAACTTACTCTCCATTAATCTCCTTTTTTCCATTAATATTTCTTCAAACAAGTCAAATTCATGCCACCAATAATATATAAACCAGCCTGTAGATTTATCACGAATTCTTCTAAATTGAGCTAATTTTCCACTATATAATTTATATAATGTCTTTCGTACAGTATTTAATTTTAAAAATTCTTCAGTGTTATCTTCAAAACTCATATCGGGATTTTCGCCTTTAAGGCGAGCTTTAATATTTTCAGTAATACCCTCATCAGTTATATCTTCTTCTTCTGAATTTAATAATTCAATTCCGACTTCTATAGCTATATCGCCACCTATTATATACAAAAAAGATCTTAACAGAGGGTTTAATTCCTTCATAATCCTTGATCTTCTCAATCTTTTCTATTCGTTGGACTAGTAAAATGTTCATTAAAATTAAATTTTTTGAATTTCAAAATATTAGAATTTGGTTTGCTGAATTTTAAACTATAATTGAGTATTGCTTTTCTATTAATTCACCGTTAATATCAATTGATCGAAACATTGTTCCTTTTCGTATAGCCATGATTCTTAATAAGCGAGAGTCCTTGATATTCGTAGGAATCTCCATCTCTTTAATTTTGTAATTATTAAATATAGTAAGGGATTTCCAATTTTTTGGGATCTCAGATGTAAAATCAGGAACAGCTAAATCTAACACCATCTTAAGATTCGCATCTGTATTACTTAGTACACCGGTACAAAATTGAATTCTTTTACCCACTTCGTCGTCTTCAACTTTTTTTTTGGATGGTTGGGGTATGTTTTTTTTTGTTGTAACTTTGCAATTTGGATTAATAACAAAAGATAGTAGTAAGTAGCTATTTTCTCTAAATTTATTTATTGCTTGTAATAACAAGCTCTTATTGACTTGGTCAATAATATCAGCTTTGTAATTTTTCGTTTGGCCTGTGGATCTTTTCAAAACCCAGTTTAAGCCTAGATTTGATATTGTCTCTTGTAAATCGCTTCCTGTAATCAACTTCCCTTTAATCTCAAAATCAGGTTGGGAATTTGATAGTGATCTCACAACAAGCTCTAAGATTAAATCTTCATACTCATGAGCTCCTTTAAGGGTTATTTTTCCACTTGTTTTAGAGATTTTTAGGGCAGGACCAATAAAATCTCCTTTAGAATATCTATAGAAATGTCTATGAATGGCCATGTGTTTTTTTGCTGGATCATCTAAATTTGGCGTTTCGATTAACTTGCTTAAAAAATGCATTTTAACTCGTTAAATTATTTCTTTAATAATAAATATCTAAATAATGATATTATAAATAGAACATAACTTTAAATTTTAATTTAAGCAATAAGTAGTGAATAAAATTAAAACAAAAGATAGTATAATTTCAAACATTATCAACTATTTAGAGGATAGTTTTAGAGATAATATCATCAGCGTGTACGGTATAGGGAGTTATTTTGATAAAACACTACCCTCTGATTGGAAAAACACTGATATTGATGTAATTGTCATAGTAAACTCCTTCGATAAAATCCCTAAACTCGAATGGACACAAGTTCGATACGAAACTAAAAATATCGAAAATTTTAATGTTTGGTTGGGATACAATACATTACAAGGATTAAAAGAAAAAGAAGTATTTGCCAAAGAGTCATTTGCTAATTACGAGTGGAGCCTCTTGGACTTGAAATGTCAAGGGAACTCTCAACTCTTATATGGTAAAGATATAAGAAATCAACTTCCTAAGATTTCTGCTCTTAAATATGATTTTGATGATATTTTTGTGAGATGTCTTTATCATCTAGATAAAAGCCTAAAAGAAAGTAAATCTTCTGGAAAGACTTTAGTTTCCAAGAGAGAATTTACTAAGGCTGTGTTCAAATTCGGATTCTATTTATGTAAATATTTCGATAAAAGCTACTATTTAACCTCTGTTCTTAATATATCAATACATATAAAGAATTTACAAATAGAAGACAAAATAAAAAAAAATATGCTACATTTTATGGAAGAATCTAAGATTTTTAGGAGAACTGATAAATTTTCTACGGATTTTAAAATTTTAAGAAAAAATTTTATCCTATTTATTTTTTCTTTGCTTAGAAACGGAGCTCTTCATAGAAAATTAGAATTTCAAGAATTGGTAAATTACCTTGAGAAAAAGTTCAATGGTTTACCATATCTCACAAGGTACATAAAAACTGCAAAAAAAATCTATAATTCTTCTAAAATTTAATAAAAATTACTTACAATTTTTTCTCATGGCGACACTTATGAAATCAGATTAATAAAGTTAAAAAAAAATAAAAGATAAGATATAACTTAAACCATAAAAACAAGTAACGATTTTTGATGTTATTTTTAAACTTACAAATTGATGAGTTTCAAGTTCCTTCAATACCTATCTGGGTCTTAGCGTGGGTTTTTCTCTTCATTGGATTCTTTTCTTTAACAATCTTAATTGTCTATACAAGATATGGAAGAGAAATATCAATTAAACTCTCAATTCTATCAATTAGCATTTCGGCAATCTTATTAGCGTTTGCGTTCCATTTCTTCCTTATTACCTTTGGAATATAAATCTGATAGTTATATTTGTACTCAAAATTGCTCCTAATATGATACAGTTCTAAATATCTTCACGAATTAAATTCTATCTCTTAAAAATCATT
This sequence comes from Promethearchaeota archaeon, assembly GCA_016839745.1. Classification (GTDB taxonomy): domain Archaea; phylum Asgardarchaeota; class Lokiarchaeia; order Sigyniarchaeales; family SOKP01; genus SOKP01. The sequence goes on along the minus strand of JAEOTS010000189.1, from coordinate 22,181 downwards.
AAAAAATATAAAAAATATTTATAAAAGAAGGAGACTATTTTTCTCTTAATTTAAAATTTAAATAAAAATTAAAATCAGTAAGAAGGAGAAGAAAAATGTTATTTCAATTTGAAAGTACTCTATTTTTCATCTTGTGGTTAATCTTAGCGACAGTAATAGTATTTTTAATTATGTACATAGCCGTTCGTTTAGTTGTTTCTAAAACTAAAGCTTCAGACAAATGGGTTTTAATCCTTATCACGGCTTTTATATCGGTTTTAGTCCTTCCCATAATCGTAAATGCTATCATGCTGGTTCTGAATTTATTAGGTAATGCGTTGGCATCTTTAAGATCAGCCATTGATGGTGGAGGTCAGAACTTTCTAGGAAATTTTGCACCAATTATATTCTTTCTTTTGCTATTAGCTTTTACTAAATTTTTAATAGGTATTTCATGGGAACACGCACTATGGGTTTCGCTTTTGACGCTATTTATCTTGTACATTATATATTCTCTAATTCCAGAATTGTATAACTTTGTTCAATTTGGTTGATCCAAAGTTAAACTAAAATTTTTTTTCTTTTTATTATAGCTATCTTACAGTTATTCAAAAATAAAATTATAAAAAAAAGAACTCATATTTTCTCTTTTAATTTAAGTCTAGGAGCTAATCCAAGAGACATCATTTCTTGAAGTAAAAGTTTAAAGGCGTAAGAACATACTACTTTAGATATCACAGTTCCTTCTCCACATACTGGGCAATATCTCTTATCTCTGTTTCGATCATATACTGCTAAAAGCCCACATTTCTCACATACTAGTATTACTGTTCGATCAGATTCGTCAAGTAATCTCTCCTTTAATAATAGAGCCGATCCATGACCAACTAAACAATCTCTTTCCATCTCACCAAACCGTAATCCCCCTTCTCTTGCTCTACCTTCTGTTGGTTGTCTCGTTAAGATTTGAACCGGTCCTCTCGCCCGTGCGTGAAGTTTATCTGCAACGAGATGATATAATTTCTGATAATAAATCGGAGCGCAATAAATCCCGGCTTCGTATTTCATCCCAGTAATACCGTTATACATCACTTCTCTGCCATTAAATTCAAAACCAGCTTCTACTAATTGCTCTTGAAGTTTCGTGATATTTTTCCACTCGAATGCTGTTGCATCACCTAATTTTCCAGTTACACATGCGATTTTACCGCTAATACCCTCAAATAATTGTCCTAAAGTCATTCTTGATGGCATGGCGTGAGGATTTACAATAATATCTGGAATTACACCATTTGACGTGAAAGGCATATCTTCTGCGGGTTGAACAAGTCCAAGTACTCCCTTCTGACCATGTCGAGAAGAAAATTTATCTCCCAACTCTGGAATTCGTAAATCTCTAACTTTAATCTTAACTAATTTATTTCCATCGACAGTTTCAGAGATGATTACTGTGTCTACTATCCCTTTTTCATTGTGACGCATGTTTTTCGAAGTTTCCCTTCTATTTGGTTGCATCAACTCAAATTCTTCGTAAGATTTAATAAATCGTGGGGGAGATGTTCGACCTATAAGAACATCACCACCGTTAACAGCTGTTTCTGGTTCGATAATTCCATCTTCTTCAGATAACAGTCTATAAGATTCAGCAGATTTGAATCCTCTAACTCCTCTCTCTGGAATCTCGAATTTATCTAATTCTCCTCCAGGGTATTTCCTCTCTTCAGCATCGTAAGTTCTAAAGAAGTGACTACGAGCTAACCCGCGCTCTATTGAGGCTTTGTTTATAATAATCGCATCCTCAATATTATATCCTTCAAAGCTCATCATTCCGACCACGAAATTTTGACCTGCTGGACGGCGATTAATCCCAATTATTTCCATTGGGCTTGTTTTTACTAAAGGCTGTTGAGGATAATGAAGAGTATGACCGCGTGTATCGAGTCTTAAATGCATGTTTGCAGCAAACAATCCTAGCGCTTGCTTAACCATTCCTGCTTCATAGGTATTTCGTGGAGATTGATTATGCTCAGGAAATGGAATAATGGAAGCACAAATGCCTAGAATAGCTGCTGGGGAAATTTCTAAATGGGTGTGTTCAGCTGTAATATCTTCTTCAAACATCGCAATAAACGCGTTTTCTTCTTCTTCAGCATCTAGATATTCTATAACACCTTTTTGAATTAAATCGGACCATGTATACTTGCCATGCTTTAGTTTTTCTATATCTTCGTTTGTGATAAGTAATTGCTTGTTTTTGATTATAAATAGAGGTCTAGTTGCTCTTCCAGCATCGCAATTTATTTGAATTTCTCTTGAATCGTGATAATAACCAACATTAACGTGTTGACCAATTTCACCTCTACGCCTCTTCTCTCGAAGCTGATTCGTGAAGGGATTGTATTTTTGATGAATACCAACTAATTTACCGTTAAGAAAGATATTTACTTTTTCCCCCTTTACATTTTTCACTTCGTTAATAGGGATTACTCCTAGATCGATTAAAATGTTCTCGATAACTCTCTCGTCTGTACCTACAGAGATAATAGAGGCTAGTCCTAAATTTTTAACTAACCCACAATTTGGTCCTTCTGGAGTTTCTGCGGGACATATCTTACCCCACTGAGTAGGATGCAAATCTCTTGCCTCAAAATGAGGTTGACTTCTACTTAATGGAGATATAACTCTCCTTAAATGGCTCAATGTTCCTACATGATTTGTTCGATTTAATAATTGACTGACGCCTGCTTTACCACCAACCCAATTACCAGTTGCTAAAGCGTGTCTTATTCTTTCAGTTATTACGTCTGCTCTCACAGCAGTTTTAATATTAGGAGCTCTTCCTCGAACGGCAGTACGTTCTAGTTGGTATTTTATGTCTTTTACAAGATTTAAAAAGGCAACTCTAAAAAGGGATGTAAATAATTCACCAGCTAATTTCAATCTTTTGTTAGCGTAATGATCTTTATCATCGGGCTCACGAAATATTAAAGCAAGTTCCATAACCTTCTGAGCCATCTGCCCTAAATAATAAGCTTTTTTAATACGGTCCTCCTCCGAATTTCCAACGTGAGGTAATAGGTATCGATCTAAGACTTGAAGTGCTCTTCTAATACGATAATCTTTTGTTTGTCCTATTGCCACCCTCTTTCCTATATAGTCTAAAGAGTTTTGTTGAGATTTCTCCGGATCTTTTAAAACCTGGATTTCAGAAGCAACATCAATGACAGGGATTAACTCTTTTTGGATATCATCATTTTCGGAGATGGCTTCAAAGATTTCTCTATCCGAGTGTAATCCTAAGGCACGCATTAAGATTGCCAACGGAATTTTGCCAGGAACAGAAGGAAAAGATACTCTTAGGTTTCCATCTTTCTTTCTCTCTATTGTAACTGGTGCTCGAAAACCACTTCTTGTGGAAAATACCTTTGCTTGGTGTGTAGCACTGGAACTTCGGCTAGCTTCTTCTGCTAGAATTCTATTAGGAGCTAAATCCTCTTGTGTTACTAGTACCCGTTCTGTTCCATTGATTATAAAATATCCGCCAGGATCAAGCGGGTCTTCTCCTCTATTAATTAATTCTTGTTCGGATAAACCTTCCAAAGGGCAACGACAACTTTTTAACATGATTGGTATTTTACCAATATAAATGTCGAGCGTTTCTTCTGCTTCTTCCCTTTGAGTTCGTTCATCAATAGTTATAGGTGTCATTTCTAAAGTAATATCCGCAGCATAACTTAATTCCCGTATCCTAGCTTCAATGGGAGTAATTTCCATTGTAGCACCATCTGCTTCTCTCACTTTTGGAACCCCAACTTTAATTTTACCGAAAGTAATTTTAAAACCGGGAATATCAGGTATTACTTCACCCGACTCATCAACTATACTTTGCATCTCCTCTTCTATAAAATTATTATAAGAATCGAGATGTTGGCGTACTAAACCTTTTTCATCAAATAAGCTTTTTAGCACAATCCATTTATCGCTATTAGATAATTTTTCAGAGCTCAATTTTAATTAACCTATTGGTTTATTAGTTTTAATAAAAGAGATTTACTATACTTTTTCTTTTTTAACGTAACGATAATAGTTTATATTCTTCACAGTCGTATGGGATTCCCGAACAATTTTTACAATATCTCCCTCTTTTGCGCCAATTGCTATTGAAACTGGGTCCTTTTCAGACATTTGAGGTAAATCGGAAATATTTATCTGATATTTCTCTAACAAATTTAGTGATTCTTCTTTTGTTAGAAGGTAATGTTTAGGGACTAGTTCATGAAGTAAAACATCTATTTTCCTTTTCTTAGTCAAAAAAAAAAGCCTCTTTCCTCGCTAATTATTTCAAAAAATATTCGATTTCTAAAAAATTTTTCCTTTTTAATTTAAAATCTCTTTGGTTTTTCTAGTTGGAAAATAGAAAATTGCTTATAAATTCGATTTCACTGCAAAATAGTTAGAATGACATCAAACAGAAAATCCAGTATCCCGATCTCTTAAAAATCACCTCAATTATTTCAAACAATTCTGAATGATGTTTGTTCAAATAGTTATGTACATATTCTGCTCCCATTTTCTTTTTTATGACGAATTGAAATAGCCCCTTGGATTTTAAATATCGAGGTATGTCCTCACACAAAGTGAGAAATTCTCGCCTACCATTACGCAAGGGGGGATTCATATATATCCCATCAAATTTGACGTTCTTATTCTTAAAAGGTTCAAAATAACTTCCTGGTAAAACTATTACTTTACCTGATCTCTCTGTTAAATTATATTTTATATTTTCTCTTGCGCACCAAAGCGCTCTTTTATTAATATCGGTTAAATACACGGTACTCTGAGATGCCAAATGTGCTAATACAATCCCAATCGCACCATATCCACATCCCAGATCAAGTAAAACACCCTGTTTTTCTGGAATTTTCATGTGTTCTATAAAAACTTTAGTTCCTAAATCCAGTTGTTTGAACGAGAATACTCCTGTAACCGTTTTAAAGAGATATAAGTGACGTTTCAGACTTTCAGAAACGGAATATACTTTAACTCTGACATCAGGAAATTGAGTTGAATAATGTTGGGTCTTTTTATCCATATTTGCTGAGCTTCTTCTTAATTGTTTTTGATTTCATTCCACCTGGGATATATTCCTCGTTCCATAAACACCTTATTAGTATTAGCTACAATACCCGACTTTGCTTTGTAAATCTTCATTGCATCCATTTTTGCCACACCAAAACCAATCAATTCTTTTTTAAGAGTCATATATACAACCTGTAGATCTGATTTAATTCTTGCATCAATATAACAAACTCCCGCAGAAGCTAAATCGGCACCATGGCATAGCGCATCAACAGCAGTATCTCTCACATAAATTTTAGGCAAGTGGGAAACAATTTTTTCCATAGGTGAAACCACTTTTCTTAAATAAAACTCCTCACCCTCATCTTTGTATAGAGAGTAAGAATCTTTTAGATTTTGAAGGCTGTTTAAGCTTTCATCTTCTTTAAAATGCCCAACTCTAGTTCTCCTTAGTTCCAACATATGAGCTCCTGAACACAACGCTTCTCCTATATCAAAACATAATTTTCGAATGTAGGTTCCTGCTTCGCATCCAACCTTAAACAACACGTGGTTGTTATTCACTTCAAGCACGCTAGCGTAGTATATCTCCCTTATTCTTAGTTTTCTTACTACTGATGATTTTATAGGAGGAGTTTGATAGATCTTGCCCGTAAATATTTTAAATGCCTTTTCTATTTTTTTCAACATCATGGGTTCGTGTAAATACATAACCCCAACATATTCTTTACCTGCATATAATAATGCAGACAAAACTCGAGTAGCTTTACCGAGAGCGCAAGGCAATATTCCCGTTACCTTTGGATCTAGTGTTCCCCCGTGTCCTGCGTTATCAATTTCTAATATTTTACGCGCCCAAGAAACTACTTCGTGACTCGTTGGTCCACTAGGTTTGTCTAAGTTTACAATTCCATACTTTAAGAGATCTTCTATATCTCTATTATAAGGGTCGCACCCATAATCTATATTTGTTGTATCTTGAGACTTCACTAATAATTGCTCTGATTCGTCAGAGGGTAATTTAAATTCTGAATTGGGCATACAATTTAATTTGAAAAGAGTTTTATATAATTGTTAATTTTCAGCGAAATTAATTATTATCGTTATCGTTTTTTAAAAATCTAGAAAGTATTCGAATAGTCTTTAAGCTCTGAACTCAAAGTCTATATTCATTATAGAAAAATACGGGCCATGTGGAATTTTCGCATCGATTCTTAACGAAAGAGTGTATCGAACCCATGACCCTCAGGTTAAAAGCTTAATGTTCGTTATAATCCTGCAAACCTAATTGATAAATCTATACTCCCTTTACATATAATTATAGAATAAGATATTGAAAATATATGAAATCAATTGATTTAAAAAAAACCTTATTATTTAATGAATTAGAATTGGAATTGCAGCATTATCCTGATATTTCACAAATTAAGAGCATTCGAAGTATTGCAAAATCACTAGGATTAGCTCGAACATCAGTAAATAGATGGATCCGAGAATTTCTAATAAAAAAATATGGTGAAGAGTCTGCTGAAAATCTGTTTTATATTATTTGGAATTCAAGATCTCGTCAAATTAATTCTATAGCATATAAAGATATTAAAATTAAGATTTTAGAAAGAAGAGGTGAGATTATTACTACAGAAGAAGAATTTAATACCCAAGAACAATCACCAACTCTGAGAAATATTAACTTATCTTGTGATAGATATCATAAGTTTAGAGTTAGAGTTAATGATATTCTCTATAACAATAGATGGTGCCCAAAGTGTCAATCAAAATTATGTGAAAGAGTAACTCGGTATTATATGGAAAGATTATTTAAACTTAAATTTCCAGAAACAACATTAAAAAAAGCTTTGGGTACTCATGGAGATCTGGGAGGTAGATTGAAGTTTGATGGCTTTAATGATAAACTTATTCTGAACAACAAAACCTATAAAATTGCTTTTGAATACGATGGAATTCAACATGATAAATTCCCAAATCAAGTTCATGGAGATAATTTAAACCGATTTCTTATACAGCAAGCTCGAGATAAGAAGAAGAGAATAATATCAGAAAAAAATGAAATTATTCTAATAATTATAAAAGAGATAAATGGATTTGATAGATATAATCTGAGTTCAATTCAAGATGAAATTATAAATCAATTTAAGCAAAAGACAAACATAATTCTAAAAAAGAGTTATGCTCCAATACCTAGTTTCATTTCAAAAAATTTTGGAAAAAAAGATTAAACGGGCCATGTGGGAATCGAACCCACGACCTTCAGGTTAAAAGCCTGCTGCGCTACCTGCTTACACAAAAGGCGCTAATCGCGCACATTTTCTGCGCTAATGGCCCTTTAATTTGAATTTTTCCTAAGACAAAATGCTAGCTATTTATGAAAATAATGCTTAGGTAAAATTGTAATAGATTAAATCTAGAATAATTTATAACTTTTTCTGTGAGTATGTATGTTCTGCATATATAGAGTTATATCCTTAGGGCGATTCACCGAAAATGTTCATATCCTTGATAATTTAGTTCAATCCTTTTACCTTCTTTTAAATAATAGATTTTTTCCTCAGGAATTACTTTACCAACTTTAAATAATTTCCCCCCTGCGGAAGTAGCTAACTTTCGGGCTGTTTCAAAGTCTTTTCTATCAATTGTGAAAAGATGAATGAATTCTTCTCCCGCACTAAAGACTAATTTTTCAAGTGAAATCTGAAATTCTTTAGAATATTGTAAAGCATCTGGATGAATTAAATTTTCATTGAATTCGATCTCAAAACCCAAATTAGGAATTGACAACAATAAATCTTTTAAAGATTTAGATAAACCATCTGAAGAATCAATACTAGCTGTTGCTAAATCGTTATCAGCCAACATAATTCCTTCTATTCCCAATTCGTTTGGCTCTAACACACTTTTTATTGCTCTTTTATATTTAGAAAAATCTTCTAGCCTCCCACTCCTGTTTAAAATTATATCAAATCCTACACCTGTCAGACCAAATTTGTTGTTAATCGCTACTATATTACCAGATTTTACGCCTTTTCGGTAAATTATTTTATTACTCTTCTTAAAACCAAATACAGTTGGATTTATAATAAGCTCGAGTGAAGAATTAATATCTCCCCCAAGATAATTTAAATTCCATGCTTTAGAATAATCAACAATGCCCTCAATTAAACTTTTAAAATCTAGGACTTTCAAATCTTCCGGGAGCCCTAAAGAAACAATTAATCCTTCAGGTTTTACACCCTTAACAACGAGATCACTAATATTCATGAGAACAGATTTCCTTCCCATCTGATAAAAATTCATTTGTGTAGGAGCGTCAGTTGTAGCATTAAACATATCCGAGTTAAGAACAAGATTATCTTTATCTTTCCTATTATCAATTTCAAAAAAAAAGGAATCGTCCCTAATTAATTCTTTACCTGTTTTTTTAAGAATTATATCTTCAATAATACGGATTAGCTTTACTTCTCCGATTGCACTAATGATATCGTTTTTTTTCATTAGAAAATTTTATAATTTTTTAAAATTTATATTTAATATATTCAATTACTAGCCTTTGTGGCTTAGTCGTAGAGCAACTGATTCGTAATATTAATTGATTCGAATCATCAGTAGATCGGGGGTTCAACTCCCCCCAAAGGCTCCATTTATACATCCTGCGTTTCTATATACTTTTTAATAATTTGTAGAGCAAGTATTTTGAAAGCATCATTTATGTTCTCTCCCGTCTTAGCAGATGTTTCAATATATGTTATCTTTAATTTGTTCGATAACGATTCTCCCTCTTCGCTTGATACAACTCTTTCTTCCTTTAAATCTATCTTATTACCAACTAAAATAAGTGCGATATTAGGAGAAACTTTTTTAATCTCCTGGTACCAATTTTTATCTATATTTTCAAAACTAGCTCGATTAGTTACGTCATAAACTAAAATTCCTGCTTCTGCATTAGCTAAATACGACAATCTAACCCGTTTGAACTGAGCTTGCCCCGCTAAATCCCATATTATGAACCTAACGGTGCTGTCAAGCTCTTTAAAGGAGCACTCTTTTTTCATAATTGATGTTCCTATTGTAGATTTGTAATCTTTAGCAAAAACATTTTCGACATATCTATGCACCATACTCGTCTTACCTACAGCTCCGTCTCCTCCAAGAATTAATTTAAAAGCGTATTCCTTGGATTTTATTCTAACCTTTTGAACTTTATCTACTTTTCGCTGAATTTGGTTTCCCCTAGGTCCTAAAACTAATTTTGGGATCACGGGACTCACAGTTCTTCCATCAAATATTCTTGCAATCTTTTCGGCTGCCAAATAAGCGTATGGAAAAACCGCGTCTACTCCAGATAAAGAATTCAAAACGGTAACTAGAACAGCTTCCGGTCCGGACTCGCAAAATATGAATCGATATTCTTCAGTATCAAAAGTTCCCGTTCCAAACGATCCTGAACTAAATTCTTCCGTGATTCTAGTTAATACCGGTTCAACTAAAGCGCTTACTCCCCCAATAATTTCTTCGTCAAGTGTTTTTTCTGAAGAACCAATTAAAGAATCCATAATTAAACCATCTCTATTTACGACAAGCACCGCAACTAAATCCTCACCCAAACTCTGTTTATACCATTGGAGTAAGGCCGTTAATTTCTTTGTATCAACCGGCATCCTTTCTCAACTTCGTTTTTCTTATTAAATCAAATTCTAAACAAACCAATTATATAATTATTTAAAACTTATGAATAAAAATTTTGTTAAATACATACCTATAAGATATGTGTAAATTTCTCCTATTAAAGTCAGTATCTACTTCATTTCACTATTATCTAATCATAGAAAACAAAAAAAAAATTTTTAAATGCTTCTATTCTTTAATGCTATTAAGTTCAAGAAAATTAATAAAAAAATATCTGATTTTATTTAGAATATTTGCAGGAGTTGCCAAGCCTGGTCAACGGTGCTAGACCGAGGCTCTAGTCTCATAGGAGTTCGAGGGTTCGAATCCCTCCTCCTGCATTTTTAATTATATTTGTAAGCTACATAGAGTCTAAATTATAACAGAAAAATAAAATTTAAAACATATATTTAAGACCTATTAATTCAATGAATTTTTCTTCAAAAGAAATTAGATAACTTCTGTTGCTTTATTTTAGGATTATTAGCAAGACTTGCAACATATTCTTCTATTAATTCCATTCTCTGAATTGTATACTTGTCTAAGTTAAAATTTTTACATAGTTGTATAGCTCTAGGGATGTATTTTTCGATGCCTCCTCGATTAACTGTCAATATAACTTTATTACCACATTTTGGACACTTTCCCGCGTTTGAAAGGGGTGGACGGGCAAATTTTTCATTACATTTTACACATCTAAAATTCTGCACAGCAAATTTCCTTAAATTTCCTAAGATATCAGGGTTGAAATGAGTAGCTAAAATTTTTTCAGCAACCTTTTTCTCGTTGACAGCTTTAATAATCTTTGCAAGATGCAATTGAGCGTCGACTTTTTCATCCATAGTTATATAAGTTTTATAAGCTGTGGTTAAAGGACCTTCGTTAATATCTCTAGTTGGGATATTAAAACCAAGATTTATGTATTGATCGGAAGTTCCTAATCGTTTTTTTACTAAATTCATTTTTTCTTCAATTTCTACCGGCATAACATAATTCTGAGTTGCCTCATAAAACTCTAAAGGGTATTTAAATAGGGTGTCAATATTATGAGCTTCACTATCTATTTCATTAGGATCTAACACAGAAGAAATAACGAGGGTAGCGTCCATTCTCCCCCCTATTTTGCTAGGTAAATAGTATCTAGAGAAATTCAATAGGGGATCTAAAAGAAGCATAATCCCATCTTCGTCTCCATCGCAATTACGACGTTTGGCAGCATGCCAAAACGGGTGAGCGTAGATCGATCGAGCAGGGCTAAAACCAATAATTCTCCCTATTATTCCGGCACTAGTATGAGGTGCTAAACCTACTGCTAAGTGGCCAATTAAATCCTCCCTTTTCGAGATTTGATAAAATCTGTCCATCTTATAAAAATATTCTAGTTCATCGTCTATGAAGTTAGCAATCTTAACGAAGTAGTCAGCGCAATCATCAGATAATAAGACATCTTGTACTTGAAGTTCTAATATTTGATCAGAATTGGTTAAATCATTATTCTCGTAATCTTTTTTATATCCCAATTGTAATAATTTGTTTACAGGTGTTTTAATTTCTTTTGGTTTGAAATGAGTCAATGGGATATCAGTTGCATCGTAGCGTATTTCAGCAGTCTTATAAACCATCAATCTGTTTTTAGCTCTAAGAATTCCTTTAATTAATGGTTCTGGAACTTTAAACTTATTGGTTAAACCAAGAATTCCCTTAAATTTGTTAGGTAATACTATATTTAACGAGCTCGACATAGATTTGGCATAATTTTTAATATTAAAGGAAGCTTCTTTAGAAAATTCTAACAAACCCCCGCATTGCTGACATTTTTCTTCGTTTTTAGGATAATACTTATTACACTTAAGACAGATCTTCTGAAATATTGTGTGTGTTCCACATTTGGGACATCGGTTAAAGGGAGTAATTGTATCACATTTAGGACACTTCTTTCTACAAATATCAATCTTCACTTTTCCAAGTTCTACTGCTTTCTCTACGGATCTTGTGTTCCCTACCTTGCCACTAAGAGGAAATAAACTCTGGACACCTTTCATACTTTTTCTTTCGGACTTCTCTGGTCGTCCCATGCGAGTGCCCATGAAAAATGGAGCCTTATTTCTTATCTCTATAGGGGAGAACATCGAAAAAAGTGCAAAAACATCACCATCTTTAGGGAAATTGAGATCATCTTTATTTTTTAAATTAAATATCGCTGTAAAAATTTCACTCTTTGTATCATCTAATAATATATCAGTATCATTAATCGTATGAGAAATAAACGCTTTTTCTAAAATTTCCTTCAATTCTTCAGAATAGTTTAAGTTGATTCTGTTCTTATGATTATTGTATCCGGAAATTAAAGCATTCCTTAGAATTAATAATTCTCCGCCCGTTATATTTCCCCAAAAGTCAGTATATATTGGATGAAGGGGAATACCGTATTTTTTCGCTATGTCTAAAGCTTCTTTAACAGAAGGTATATTATTAAAGGGATTTTCTATATACTTAGTCAACTCTGAGTCTGAAATTTGCTGATGTTGTATTGCTTCCTCTAATTCTAGAGCCCACCACTCCTCGACGTAACCCGAAGGAACTAGTTTATGATTGTTTTCAGAAAATTCTCCAAACCCAAAGAGGATATCACCTAAAAACAAAATTTTTTCTATGTCTTGAAAACATTCTTTTGCCATTTTAATAGTTGAAATTCTTTTAACGCTCCCATCTTTTAACTTTACAATAGGGGGTTCAATTGAACTAACCGGACAGATACTAGCACTTTTTCCCGGTCTTTCAATTCTTAATTGGGTACCAATAGCAACAAAATCATCCAATAGTGTCATTGTTATAGGATTTAAACCAGCTGCTGCTAATCCTGTGTTTCGGGATCTTCCGTATCGAATTCTATGTCCACCAACTTCCGAAGGATGGCTAAAAACAGGTCTCCCGGCTATAACATCAGCAACGAATTTTGAATTAGGGGGAATCATTACTTTACCGTTTTTATCCGTTGCATCTAAATCTACTTTCTTTTCGCTTTTCTGTGATATGTCTTTCAGTTTCCCTAACCAATCCCAACCTTCAAGGTTCATACTTTTAGCAATCTTTAGAAGTTTGGGAGCCTTAAGGAGGATGCCATCGTTTAGAACTAAGCAAGCACCACCTCTTATCTTATTCGTTTCAATTCTCGGAAGGTTCCTAAAGGCAGAAACCTCTTCGTCTTCAGTGGAATCTCCGTTAATTTCTACGGGTAAATGTTCCACAGCAAATCGAATTTCGTCGTTTGAAGAGGGGTACTGTAAATGAACTCTTCTGTCGTAAAGTTTAACTTCTTCAACGTATCTCCCGATTTCACCTTCAGTCGCTTCGTATTTTGGTATATTTGACTTTCTCCTCACATAGTCCGCTATCAAAACACATAAAGCTTGTGTTGTCCCTCCTGCGGCTCTTATAGGTCCAGCAAAGTACAACGATAAATATTTATTGTTGTTACGATCCTCTCGTATTAAAATTTTTGATATCCCTTCAAGTGGGGCACTAACAACTGCCCCACTTTTTATAGCAAGTCCGACTCGTATTGCTCGCTCAACTCTTTCTTCAAGTGAATCAATAATTCCAATTTTTTCTCCAAGTATGTCGGAAACTACTTGAAATACAATCTCATCTTCAGATTTACCCTGATTCTTTAAATTCCTTATTATTTCAGCTACTCCTTGAGGACCCACGAGTTTTTCAACCCTTCCCGCCAGATCTTTAGCTTGAGGAGACTCTACGAAGATTTCAGGATCTAAACCTTTTTGGCGGGCATTTTCAGCAATTTCGTAGCATTCATCTACATCTTTTTGCAGGTTTGAAAAATATTCTTCTGTTTCTTTGCTCATTTCGACCATAATACAACGCACTCTAGAATTACAATACTACTCTTAACGTAGAAAACTAAATATATAGTTTTTAATTCAGGCTTTTAAAATAAAATATGTTATTAATAGGTTAGTTGAATATTATTATAAGAATTTGAGGAGATTTACAGTTTATAATGAAAGTATGAGAATTGATACACACTCCTAATACTTAAAAAAATTTGTTTGTTCTTTAATAACAAACAATTTAACTATATCATTTTATAAATAAATTAATTCTATTCTGGATAAAAGTGATTTGAAGACCGAAATATCTGAACAGGAACATGTAATTCTAAAAAAATTAGTTAATTCTGGTATTAACATTAGTCCCAAAATGTTAGAGTGCGTGCTAAATCTCGAAAATCCGATGAAAAACATAAACAAGCTTATTAAGGAAACTAGTTTTATTCCCTCATTTAAAAGCCATTTAACGGAAACCATTGTTCATGAAATATCAAACGAAGAATTACAAAAGACTCTGAAGCGAGCATTATCCAAATCCCTTTCTCTCCCTCTAAAAAAAGGAGCTAAAAGTAAAGTCACAGTTACTCTAAATGAATCAATTACAGAAAATTTCAAACAAGAAGTTGATCCAATAAAAGTTGAACAAATTATCGAAACCTCTATGCCTGAAGAAATGAACCAAGTTGTTCCTAATTCATCGCTAATAAAAAAAACACTATCGATAAAAAAAAAAGTTAAAATCCATGAATCGACGAAGTCTGTTTTTACATTTAAACCTGTCGCGAAGGATCATGATTTTCATTTTGAGATAATAAGTGACCCTACTGGGAAATTATATACTAACGGTGGATATGAAGATTTTTACGAACTAACACTCGATAAATACAATAAGCTTAGAAATCTCATGAGAAAAAGACCCGAAGCAAGTTCAGCAACGAATATTAATAACATCTATAGATTATCAAATAGCATTGAGATCTCTACAGTAGGTCTGGTTGAAAAGGTGCATCAAACAAAAAAAGGGAATTTTTTGTTGAGTTTAGAGGATTTAACTGGAAAAATTAGCGTTTTGATTCAAAATAATTCTAAAAATTTGGAATATATCAATATTATTGAGAGAACTTTCAACGATCAGATGCTTTTTGTCAAGGGATTATATAACCCTGGTGAAAACGGAAGAAAAGGAATAATTTTTGCTAATTATATTTCAAAAATCGATATCCCCACCGACTTTAAGCCAAATACTTCTCCCGATCCATTGTCTATTGCATTAATCTCTGACACTCACATCGGTAGTAAAGAATTTGAAGAAGAATTATTTAAAAAGTTTCTAAAATTTTTGAACGGGAAAAGTAGTAATAAGATTTTAAAAGAATACGCAGGTAAAATAAAATATCTCGTCATTAATGGTGATTTAATTGATGGTATAGGAATTTACCCAAACCAAAAAGAAGATTTACTTATATCAGATATATTTAAACAGTTCGAAAAAGCTTCAGAATTATTATCAGAAATTCCAGATTATATTAAGGTGTTTTATGTATCGGGCAATCACGAACCCGTCAGAAACGCAATACCTCGACCCGCTGTACCAAAAAAATATTGTGAAGATTTAATTAATTTAGGGATTAAATGTTTAGGTAATCCTTCTCTGATAAAAACGCATAATGTTAATACACTGATATATCATGGAGAAAGTATGCATGACATAAATAGATTAATTCACGATTTAGATATTAACAAACCTATTGAAACTATGAAAGAATTTCTTATTTGTAGGCATCTTGCTCCAGTCTTTGGTGAAAAGACACAACTAGCACCTATTAATAACGACCTGCTTGTATTAAATAAAATTCCAGATATTTTTCATACAGGTCATATTCACATTAATGGAATGGGAAAATATCGGAATGTGACTCTTATTAATTCTGGATGTTTTCAAGCTCAAACCGATTTTATGAGAAGTTTTGGGATAAATCCTACTCCTGGTATTGTACCAATAATAGAACTTGATTCATTGAACTATTTCCAATTAGATTTTAAAAAAATCAATTAATTTTGTCTAACTTACAAGATAATAGGTGTATTTAAATAAATTTCCCAATCCCACGAAACAACTTTTCACAGATGACTTTATATATCTGGAAAATTATTGAACTTCCATATATATATATATATGACTTAATATACAAAATATCTTTCGAATTATTTCTCTTCTCTCCTAAAGATGCAAAAGAATTCATTAAAAAGGCAGTTCACAACGGTTTTTTAATAAAAGATAACGATAACAAGCTTAGCTTATCAGATGATTTAGCTCTTGAATTAAAGAATTGGCATAAAAAAAGAAAAGTAGAAATTTTAAAAAAAGTCAATAATTCTACGAGTATAGCCCAAAATACAGATAATTTTAATATAAATGGCTCGAATAAGTTTAATATTTTATTAAAAGCATTTTTAGATACAGGGACTATAAATAGAGCCGTACTCGTATCAGATAGTGCGATCAGTATCAATACATTCGATCCTCAAAGTAAAATTATTAAAGCCGAAGTTCAAGGTTCTCAAAAAACTCCTTATATTATTGAAATATCCACTAATGAAAAGATCTTAAAACATGATTGTCACGATTTTCAAACCAAAAGAGCCCAAAATAAAAAATTCTGTAAACACTTAGCTAAATTATTTCTACTACTTAAAGAAAAGGATGAAGAAGGAGCAACTTTATTTCTCGAAAATATTACTAAAGATGTTAATAAATGGGATTTTGTCATCTAAATTAACTTTCTAAAAACAATATTCTTTATCTTAACTTTATCGGTTTGGAGAATTATGGGCTTATAATCTAACAATCTATGGTCTTGAATTTTCTTAATTTGAGATAATACTCGTTCTACTAGCCCAAGTTCTATATCAAGTCTTATAATTTTAGTGCGCCCGTAATGCCCCATTGATCTTGTATTTGCAGTAATTAATCCTGATAAAGTTAACTCGTTAATATAATCACTAATTCTTCGACGGGTTAATTGCTTCAAGCCCGGAATTTTATTTGAAAGTTCTGAGTGAACTTCGTAAATATCTCCCGAAGTGATTATGTGTTCTTTTGTAAATCTAGATAATAAGTAAATTGCTGTTAAAGTTAATTGGGTTTGAAGGGGCATTGAAAAGATATATTCAACAATGTGGTCCTTATCTATATCCTTTTGAGCTTTTTCTACGTGATTTTCCGTAATTTTCTTACTTTGATTTCTTTCGGCAATTTCTCCTGCTTTTCTTAGTAATTGAAGAGCTTTTCTTGCATCTCCGTGTTCCTTAGCAGCGAAACCTGCACACAACTTTACTACGCCATTATCAATAACATCCTCCTTAAATGCAATTTCTGCTCTTAGTTGGAGAATATCTGCCAATTGATTTGCGTCATAAGGATGAAAAACTATAGGTTCTTCCTCTGCTAAATTAGAGGTAACTCTCGCATCTAGGTATTCCATAAATTTCAACTTATTTGATATTCCAATAACACTTGTTCTACATACGTCTAAGTTTTCATTAAGTCTCGTTAAATTATAAAGTATTTCATTTCCTCCTTTCTTCTCTATTAAAATATCGATTTCATCTAATACGAGAAAACAGACGCTATTTTTGACTAATTGGTCAAACAATCCAAGCAATTTTTTTAGGATAATATCTTTCGGCAAACCTGTTGCAGGTATTTTCTCTTTTCCCACAATTGTGTTATAAATATGAGCCAAAATTCGGTATGGGGTCGACACTACTGTGCAATTGATATATACCCACCAAGGTGGATTATTAGTGCAGTGTTGAGCCAATTTTTGCGAAATGTAACGGACAGTTGCTGTTTTCCCTGTACCCGTCATCCCGTAGCATAAGAAATTAGGAGGTACATCTCCTTTTAATGCACACGCAGTTATGCCAGCAATTTTTTCTATCTCATAGTTTCGGTGTGGTAATTCTTCAGGAATAAATGATGGTTCGAGTGCTTCCCTTTTTTTAAAAAGTTTTGGACCCGTTAAATAGTTTTGGTAAAATTTATCAATATTAAATGAATACATGCCTTTATCATTTTGATTCGTCAACACTTAATCCCACCATGTGTATTATTTCCACTCGAAATGATCACTAGAATAATATTTCAATTCCGCGCTATTTAAACTTGATTATTAATCGAAAAATTAATGATAACTTGTTAAAGCTTTAATATGTTATTCTCATTTTAGCAGATTTGCATCGATTAGATCGATAATTTATAATATTATTGTCGGAACTTTAAAAGATAATTATTTAGGAAGCAATATTATTAAGGGTTTAGTAGAACTAATTATATTTGCCAAAATTTAATTTCAATCAAAAATTAACCAAACTAATCTTTATGAGAATAGGGACTATTATGCCACCACATAATAATAAAGGAGATATTGACAGAAAAGACATAAATCTTTCGATATTTTTAACGATTATCTTCATTAGTCTGCTCTTCTTTAACTTTCTGGTTATCTCTATCGTATTTACATGGGCTGATTGGCTAGCAACACTTATTTTTAGCGTGCTTTTTATCGTTCCCGCGTATTTTTCAAACGCTGGAATGGTTATTGTTGGTGGTGGTAAACCTTTAGATAAGGGGAAACTTTGGCGAGATGGACGAAGAATATTAGGAGATCACAAAACTATTTCCGGACTTGTAAAAGGACCATTATATATAGGTATTCCATTAAGTTGCGGGTTATTTTTATTGTTTTTATTATTATGGCCCGCTATACAACAGATTCCAATAGAAGGAGCTTCAATTGGAGTATACGAATTATACTCTGAGATTTTTTATTATCGATATTATTTTATAGGTGGGCCAATACCGATTGGAATCTTGATGATAGTGTTTAGAATCGTATTTTGTTCATACGGCGCCGCATTTGGAGATTTAGCAGGATCGTTTCTTAAAAGAAGATTTAACATAAAAAGTGGAGCACCTTTTTGGGTTGTAGATCAGCTAGATTTTGCTGTTGGTGCTATAATTTTTGCGATAATTCCCGCAATATTTTTTCCGGGATTTTATTTGATCCCTGATGTCAATATTATAATTTTTCTTCTAATTCTAACTCCATCTGTTAGTCTTATTGCTAATACAATTGCTTATCTAGTTAACTTGAAAGAAGTTCCTTGGTAGGATTTTTCATAAATTAACAACTTCACACTTAATTTTTATTTGAAACCCTTGGTAATCTGCAAATTTAACATAGTTTTCGAAGATTCTATTGATAGCTTTTATATAATCACCATTACAACCTACTGCTATTCCTCGTTCTTCATAGGAGAGAAACCCTACAATTATTATGATCTGTCCAGTATTAGTATTTCTTTCTATTCTTATTCTGTGAATATATGGATCTGGAAAAAAACCAAAAACTAAATTAACTAAAACTCCTTCTTCCCGAACAAGCACAATTCTCCTGTTTTGAAATTTTTTTCTTAGATACGGCAATTTTGATTTCGCTTCAAAATACTTTTCATTATCAAGAAAGAAAAACACAATATCTTTAACAATTATAATATTTCTCGGAAAAATTTTAGTTGAATCGTAGAAGAAGTGAAAGAGCAATAGCTCTTTATTTGAGAATTTCTTTATTACGGATAATTTCTGATAAAAAAGCAAATCATCAATAAATGAGTTATGAGTTGTACTCAACATCAATAAAGATTTCAGACCTATTATTTTAAACTCCTAAGAAAATTAAATTGAACAACAAAAGGTTTAATTTTAAACGAGACTATTTATAGTAAATCTTTACTGAAAATAATACGATTCGTATGAAGAAAGCCGGATTTGAGTTTAGAGAGCATACTGCAGATGTTCAGGTAAGAAGTTGGGGATCGTCATTAAAAGAGGCTTTTTCGCAAGCTGCATATAGTTTAATGACGACTATAACGCCAGACTTAAAAAAAATATCACTTAAAATCGAAAAAAAAATAACCGTTGAGGCTGAGGATAAAGAAGCCCTCTTATTTGATTTTCTCTCTGAATTTTTGTATATTTTTGATGTAGATGAGCTTGTTTTTGGTCAAATATATGTAAGTAAAATTGAAAAAATCAACGATAATTATAAGCTCCAGGCCACTCTAAAAGGTGAAAAATTCGATTTGGCTAAGCACGAAATAGGGATTGAAGTTAAAGCTATAACTTATTCCTTCCTAAATATTGAAGAAAAGCACAAAAGAACTATAATAGATATAGTATATGATATTTAACTTTAAAATAATTTTTAAATAATGATGTCATTCAAAATTTTACTATATTCATATTAATAAAATATTCCTTTTTCTAATTTAGTTGAGTTTATATACGTCATTTAGAAATATTTAAGTTTCATTTTTTATAAAATAAAAAATATAAAATTTAACCTTTTACAACCCCTATTGGAACTAACCTTACAACTTTTTCTACGATTCCAAGATCGTGACTTACCTGTACTACTTGATCTATATCTTTGTATGCCCCTGGTGCTTCTTCAGCAATTATTTTAGGAGAAGCGGCTTTTATGACAATCCCTCTATCTTTTAAATCTTCTTTGATCTTCGAACCCCAATATTTTTTTGTAGCTTTAGACCTTGACATTACTCTACCAGCTCCATGAGCGGTAGATCCAAAAGAAAGATCCATCGCTTTTGGCCTTCCAACGCATAGGTAGGAAGCCGATCCCATAGTACCAGGAATTAAAGCAGGTTGACCAATAATTTTATAATCAGTAGGCAGATCTGGGTGCCCTGGTGGAAAAGCTCTAGTCGCTCCTTTTCTGTGAACATTTAATTTCATTTTTTTTCCGTCTACTTCATGCTCTTCTATTTTTAAAATATTATGACAAACACCATAAATCAAATTAAAATCAAGATCGTCTAAACTCCTTTTAAAATGCTTTTGGAAAGATTCTCTCAGCCAATGCGTAATTAATTGGCGATTATTAAAACCAAAATTTGCTGCACAAGCCATACTTTGCAAATATTTTGCTGCTTCTGGTGTATCAGCTGGTACACAAGCTAATTCGCGATCTGGAACTTTAATATTGTATTTTTTCATTGCCTGTTCGACATTTCGCAAAGAATCAGTGCATACTTGATGGCCAAGAGCTCGCGAGCCAGTATGAACCATGACGGTTATTTGGTTTTTATTAAAAATTCCTAGCCGTTTAGCTATAGTCTCGTTATAAATTGTTTCTACCTTCTGAATTTCAAGAAAATGATTACCACTTCCCAATGAGCCAAGTTGCTTTATCGCTCTTTGCTTAGCTTTTTGGGAAATTAATGTTGAATCTGCGTTTTTCAAAAAACCGTTTTCTTCACAATGTTCTATATCGTCTTCAGTTGCATAACCATTATCTAACGCCCAATTTAAACCATTATCCAAAACTTCATCTAAATCCGAATAATTTATGTTTAATTTTCCCTTACTTCCTAAACCTGATGGAATATTGTGAAAAATCGTGTTTAATAAATTAGGAATCGATTTCATTACATCCTTTTGGTGAAGATTAGTTCTTAACAATCTTACACCGCAATTAATATCATAACCTACTCCTCCAGGCGAAATCATACCTGTCGCAGCGTCTGTCCCAGCAACCCCCCCTATACAAAAACCATAACCTTGATGAGCGTCAGAAAGAGCAATAGCATGCTTCTGTATGCCTGGAAGACAAGCAACATTACAAATTTGGTCAAGAGTCCTGTCACTTTTAATCTTTTCCAAGATGTATTCGTTTGCATAAATACGTACTGGCACTTTCATCTGAAATTTCTCAATTTTCCCCTCTACACGAGCCATCAATGCTTTCTGCTGAATCTCATAGATGTTGTCATCAATTTTTTTCACATTCATACTATCTGTAATAGTGATATCATTTTCATAAATCTTATGATTAATGGTCTTAACACTATTTTAATAATTTTTTTTCAAAAAAAATCACATTTTTATAATTAAGTCTTGAATAATGAATATATATAAAACATCCATCTAAAAACACTAAGTAAGATGGATTTTTATGAATAAATAAAAAAAGGTTTGTTAAGGCTAAAACTCGCTACTTTATGTCAATAAATTTCAATAAACCAAGATCGTCTAAATCGTCAATCATTACATCGATCTCCGCCTTTGGCACGCCCGCTTCCTCGGCTATTTCTGCTACTGTGTGAAAACCATCCGCCAAATGCGCAATTCTATACTGTTCCTTGTTTAAAAAGCCTTGGATAATCACCTGGGTGGGAAGGCGCTTCGAAGTCCATGCCGGTTTCTGGTTCCTAACGCTCCGTAGATCCTCCTCGGAAAGAATCAAACCCTTCTTCTCAAGTTGCTTCTGGGATTTTATAAAATCTTTTTCGAATATCTTCAATATAGGAATTTTGATTGGAACTTCTGCTACATGACCGTCCTTTAGCATAACATCCATAACATTTTCAAATCCTTTGAACATCCTAACATCTCCTGACCAGCTCTCCATTAGGTTTCCATACCTTTCTAAGAATTTATCGATAACCCCACTAAGAATTTTATGAGTGATTTTAGCATCATCATTTTTATCAGCTGCTGCTGTGCAC
>JAEOTS010000188.1 GCA_016839745.1 Promethearchaeota archaeon | reverse complement strand
GTTGGTAAGCGTCGCAAACACCACCCGGACCTATTACATCGGGTAGTAGCGTACGGGACCTCTTAAGTCTTTGATCAAGATTTTTATCAATATTTGATTTTACGATTACTTCAGTTTCAAAATCCTGACTTAAATAGTACCGTTCGCTTCTAGCATCACAGTATATACAAGTATGAGCACATCCAGAGTAAGGATTTATAGTATATCTGCACCAAAACCAAGAATCGGGGTACTTTAGCTTGTTTAAGGCTGTCTTAAATTCTTTATAAGTTATTTTAAAGTTCTTCGTCATTGTATAGTATTATTCTCAGTAACGCTCAATAATGCAATAAAAAATATAAGATTAGTTATTTAATATAACTGCAATTTGAAAGAAAATGAGAAAAAACGCCCGTAATTATTATTTTGAGAAAGTGATTAAAAAATGGAAATGGAAATGGAAATATGGAAATGGAAATATGGAAAAATGGGCGCTTCTTCAAATAAAAGATAAACCAATTTGTATTTATAAATAAAAGCCCAATTATAATACTCTTAAACTTCTGTTGCGTTTTTTTATTAAAAATTTACCAATTTTTTAATAAATATAAAATAGTAAGGGAAAAAATAGTTTATAAGACTGACCGTCTAAAAATTTAATAAATCAGAAATAAAACTATAACTAGATCAAAATTCTGCTATAGTCTTAAAAGTAATAATTAAAAAGATCGTAAAATCATCGTTTCACGATGAATATATTGACTTTAAATTCCTTTTCTGCCGTGTTTTTTTCCTATAATCGTTAAAGATTTTAAATATTTTTCATTTTTTTCTCAAAACATGGATATGTACTTTCAAATATGGACTTACTATTGAAGGAAGGACAGGAGAAAAAGAAAGAGGAATAAAAAAATGAGAAAAAAAATTAGAATACAAGATATCGAGATTAACATCGAATCACAAATGGTGGCTATTGTTTTCTACGTAAAAAGAATTCTAGCAGTGAATGCGAACCCAAATGCAGAATCTTTAGGGGATGAATTTTTGCTACAATACAAAAAATTACTTCAAGAGCACGAAAACGAAGATATTTATGATCTTCTTCGGTATTACAGACTTATCATGGAGTTTAAACCAGCATTATCAACGATTTTGAAACCAGGTAAGGAATTTGACATGTGTTGCGATGCTGTTATACCATCTTTCAATGTTCCTTTAGATAGAATTCGAAGGCAAGTTAAAGAAAACAAACTTCCTCCAAAAAAAAAAGGACCAGTAATGCCTGGGAGCAGTAAGTCGATGGATTTAATGTATCACTGTATGGTATGTAACCAAAATTTTGAGATTCCAGCAGAAATAAAAGAGCAATTGTTAAATGATGACTCTGATGATGGAAAAAAAGAATTGCCAAAACACTGTGATAAAGAGATGGTAATTAAGATAGTAAGGATTCAAGAAGAAGTACCTAGCGAGGAAATTGAGAGTAAAGAAGTTGAACCTGAAATTGAAATCTTATCCGCCGAATTACTAATGGGTCATATAGATTCTAAAGAGGCAAAAGTTGAATACTTGGAGGTATTAAGCGTAGGAATTGATATTGGATCTTCCACCTCTCATCTTGTTTTCTCACATCTTACTCTAAAAAGAGAGAGAAGTTTTTTTAACATGTCAAATCGATTTATTCTCGCCAATCGAGAAATCATATACGAAGGTAATATCATTTTCACGCCTTTAATTGATCGTTATACCATTGATATTGAGGCGATTATAAAATTTTGCGAAGAAGAATATAAGAAAGCAGGTATTACAACCGAGATGGTAGATACGGGTGCAGTTATAGTTACTGGGGAGACAGCTAAAAAGCAAAACGCTGCGGAGATAATTAACCGATTATCTTCTGAGGGTGGAAAATTCGTCAGTGCAGTTGCAGGTCCAAATTTCGAGTCCCTTCTTGGAGCCATGGGAAGTGGAATCGTTGAACAATCGCGCAAGAATCAACGGACTATATTAAATGTTGATGTTGGAGGAGGTACCAGTAATGTTGCGATATGTTCGAAGGGAAATGTACATAGCACTTCTTGCATCAACATAGGAGGGAGATTATTAGGAATTGACGAAAAATTTAAAATTTGGAGGATAGATGAACCCAGTGCATTCCTCATGAAAGAGTTGAACATGAATTATAAACTAGGAGATATCATCCCTGAGAAAGATGTTAAAACCATCTCTCGGGAATACGCAAAAGCCTTGCTCGAAGTGATGAGAGGTCCAGCAACAAGTAAAATTGCCAAAGAACTGATGATGACCGAAGACTTGGATTTTTCCATCCCAATCGACGATTTTTCCTTCTCCGGTGGAGTTGCAGAGATGATTTATGATAGAGATATTTCACACGAAGAATACAAAGACATTGGAAAATATTTGGCGGATGAAATTAATCTTCTAGTGAAAGAACTAGGTTTATCAATAACCGAACCTGAAAACAAGATTAGAGCAACGGTTATTGGTGCTGGGGCATTCTCTCTTTCGATATCAGGATCAACGTGCTACGTCGACGAAGATGTTGCCCTTCCGCTCAACAATATTCCAGTTTTGCCCGTAAATGTAAAAAGGAGAGAGTTTAATTTTGAAAATATTAAGAATGAAATAAATCGAGCTTTCAAAAATTACGACATGAAAGAAAGTGAAGATGTCGTTGCTCTCTACTTTAAAGAATTTATCGACCACACTGATAACTTGTTATCGACACTTGCTAAAGCAATCGAGAGTTCACTCCCACATACCGTTTCTCAGAAAAAACCAATCATCTTAATCTTTAGTATGGATATTGCTAAAGTTTTGGGAATCGCCATCCGTCGTGGAACATCAATTCAGAATAATCTTATCTGCCTCGATGAATTGATTCTGGAAGCGGGTGATTTTATTGATATCGGTGCGCCTCTTTACTCAGGACAAGCATATCCAATTACTGTAAAGAGCTTGGTGTTTAACAAGGACAAGAAAGATTCATGAGAATAAAAATTAAT
Source organism: Promethearchaeota archaeon (assembly GCA_016839745.1). Classification (GTDB taxonomy): domain Archaea; phylum Asgardarchaeota; class Lokiarchaeia; order Sigyniarchaeales; family SOKP01; genus SOKP01. The sequence continues at coordinate 46,543 of JAEOTS010000188.1, read as the reverse complement.
TGATTAGTCAAACAAATCTTTTATAAATTGACCAATTTTATTTATCGCTTCTTTTGCTTCAGGAAGGTCATAAAGACCGTAATTTTGCCAGACATGGGGCATATCATTCCATTCTTGTAGGATGACCTTAACACCGACAGCTTTCGCGAGTTCCACTAATCGAGTAGAATGATCGTAGACCATCTCACTTGTGCTTACTTGCGCTAAAATTGGAGGGAAACCTGTAAAGTCAGCAAAGATTGGGCATACGAGAGGATTATTAGGATCTGCTCCGTTTAGATATGCAGGAATCCACCAAAAAACGCCCACATCTGCCATAACACAATCTGTAGGAGCATTCTCTAGAATTGTTTTACTGTTTGTCGTATAATCAATACCGGGAGAGAGAACTATAGCACCTCTGGGCATGGTAATACCTTCCTCTTTAATTATAATAAGAGTTGCGAGAGCCATGTTTCCGCCCGCAGAAGCTCCACCGATAATAATATTTTCAGGTTTATATCCATTTGAGAGAAGCCATTTATAAGATGTAAAGCAATCGTTTGGGCCCTCAGGGAATGGATGTTCGGGAGCAAGAGCGTAATCCACGCTCAATACTTTTACATTCGCGGCTTTTCCAATTTCAACTGTATAAGCTCGGCTGGACATTGGAGATCCTAACACATGTCCTCCTCCGTGAAAATACAATAAGACTTTATTTTCATCAACACCATCAGAGATTTGCCACTCTGCAGCCACTCCCCCAGTATTAATAGATTCAATTTTTACATCTGGAGACAACGGATGCTGTTCTTGAAGAATTTTTCCTTTATATTCCATTGCACCACGAAAAATCTTTGCTAATTGCTTCATTTGGTCTCTATTTATAAGATTGTAAAGATCCTCTGTTTTACCTTCCCCAGATTCGAGTATCTCGTAGAATCGTTTATTTCCGTCCGCAATTATAGAGAGCATTTTTATCATGTCGATTCCTTCCTTTTCCGCAATCTCAAGTGCTCCTTTCGTAACGATTTTTTGACTCCTTTGTTGGAGTTTTTTTACATCAGGCCTTAATAATAGTTTGTTCAGTATCGGCATAAAAATAATAAAATAGCTTTTTTATATAACTTTATCATAAACTCCAAATTTTCTTTTAGAGTTTTTATAAAAAATAAACTATATATTTTTAATTTCTATTCGAATAGATGTAATTATGGATGGAGTAAATCTGTTTGGACTGCCCGTGGATGACATGGAACGAGCGAAAAAATTTTTTAGTAAGACATTTGGTTGGAGCTTTATGGCTACTGGGATGGATGGAAATCATCATTTTGCGACAACTGTTCCAACAGATGAAAATGGTCTACCAACTGAACCTGGTGGAATAAACGGAGGATTACTTCAACGCGGTACTTATGAGCAGCAAGTGACAAGTATTTTCATCAAAGTAAAGTCAATTGATAATACGATTGATAAAGTAGTAAAAAATGGTGGAAAGCAAATTCTGGCCAAAGTTCCCATAGCAGATTTTGCCTACTTTGCTCAAATAAATGATTCTGAAGGAAATTTAATTAGTCTTTGGGAAGATAAAATTTAGGAAATGATCAAGCATGACCTTTCTATTTTTCTCTATATTTACTTCTCTATTGGATACGTTTACAATAGTATGGAAAGAAATCGACTCTGAAGCACGAGTTCAACATATATTTCTTAGCGATCCTGAAAAAAAATCTGAAATAAAAGCGCGTGATGCATTCACAACAATTGAACTAGGCTCTTCCGTAATAATCGAAGCGCTTGGATTAAAAATAGCCCAGGTTTTAAGAGGTGAAAAAATAAACTTTGATTTACAATTAATCGATTTAGACCAATGTTTTAATATTCAGAAAAAGGTACTTTTAGCAGAGCATGGTATTCCGAGAGGTTGGATTAGCACATATAAACGAATCGCTAATAAAATTGGGGTACCAAATGGTGCGAGAGTAGTTGGAAACGCTTTAGCAAGAAATCCTTTTCCTATCGTCATTCCATGTCATAGAGCAATTAAGTCAAATGGTGAACTTGGGGGATTTCAAGGGGGTATTAAAATGAAACGAGCTTTATTAGAAATGGAAGGAATAATTTTTTCAAATAAGGGAAAAGTTATCTCGGATAACATTTATTATTAAATAAAAGAATTTTCTTTGAACTTATAATAATAAATAAATAAATGCGCCCTCCGGGAATTGAACCCGGGTCCTCGGGTTGGAAACCCGAGATTCTAACCACTATACTAAGAGCGCAATGTAAGAATTGAAGAAATTTTTAAAAAAATTTCTAATATTTGCAATTATTATCGATTTAAAAAAAACTTTCTCATACTATTTGGTTATATAATATCGTTAGAAATTTCATAATACCCGATAACTTTACTTAACGCTACCCATGCATCAAGAGGATAATAAGAAATTGACACAATCTTTTTGCTTAAACTTAATATTTCGTCTGAAAAAAAACCTTTCTGAAAACAACCAACTATAACTACATAATTTTTAGTTAAATTTGTATCAAATACTTCAAAATGATTTTTCACCAGTTTTCCTTTACTAGAAAAAAGTATTATCTCTTCACTCCTGATAGATTTCAATAACTCACTTAAATTTTTTTTAATTCTTGAAATTAATAATATATCTGATGTTTTTATTTTATCTTCAATTAGCAACTTTGCCATTAAACCTTTGAATCTATTATAGTTTCTCGCGATTTTGATTTCTGTGTTAATTTCATAAATTTTGTTATTTAGAGTATGAATGAATAGTTTTAAATTACCGCTTTTACTCAATGGGGACCCTAAAGCGTTTAAAAGGCAAAGGTGAGCAATATCTGGACGCCCTCTTTTAGTTACATCATTTAGTTTTCCCATTGCTGAGTGGTGTAAAGCGTTATCAAGGAGTTTTGATGGATAGGATTCCTTTTTTATGTTTTTCTGAATAGCGGGATTGTTTATAATTTCTTCTGGGATCAATTCTAACCCACATTCTGCTAAAATTACTGTTAATGGCATTTTTAATGATAAGTTTTTTCTTTTTTCTTTATAGATATTATTTTAGTTTAATAAAATAACGAGTAGTATGATTACAATCCAAGCAAGTAGTTGAAACGTGAGATCCCTTTCCTTTTGAATGTATTCTTGTTCTACAATTAATTCCGGGATAAAGTAATCCTTTACAACTATGACAAATCCGCTTCTTCCAATTTTTAGGAATTCGGATTTTAGCTCTTTGAGCATAACGTCTCGCTAGGTAAATATACCTATTAGCTAATTCTTTATTGTTAGGGAATATGTTGTGTGCTTTTTGAAACAAGTAGTACATTCTTGTATCAGCTATCCGTTTAATGATTGCTTTATTATTCCGTTTATTTTTTGCCATATAGGTTATTTCTCATTAGTTTTAATTTTATTTTTTTAGTTCATAAACTGAAATAATGATCATTCTTCCTCTGACATCTAAAGCATAGGAATTCGTTGCTTGAGATATTTGTTCAGCAAAACTAGTGATATTTGATTTTGTAGCTACTGATTTTAGTACTTTTATTTTAATTGTTTTATATCTCTTAAGCAATTGCTGTACATGAGTTAAAAATTCATCCGTAAGTCCCTTTTTTCCTAATGTAGCGTGTGGTGTAGATAACAGTACTTTTTTAAACTCGTTTTGATTACTCATTGCCCCAAAATACTACTTTTACCAAAAAATTTTTAATCTAATTACTCTTTTTAAATGTATCATATAATATTAAAATTGATTTTGTTTATGTCGATATTTATCGTTGAACCCGAGAAGCTCATTAATACAGTTGCAGAAAAATTAAGAGAATTTCCTGAAATCAAGCCACCTGAAGGGAGCCAATTTTGGAAGACAGCATTTTTTAAGGAATTAGCTCCAATTGATCATGAAAATTTTTGGTATATCAGATGCGCTTCACTATTAAGAAAAATAAAGAAATTCGGTCCTATTGGAGTCACTAAACTCAGAAAGCATTATGGGGGTAAAAATAAAAATGGACCAGGTCGTCATCATAGTGCTAAAGGAAGCGGAAAAATTATCCGCGTAGCGTTACAACAGTTAGAACAAGCCAATTTAATTGTAAAGCAAGAAAGAGACGGTAGAATTGTTTCTCCAGAAGGAACAAGTCTGCTAGAGAGAACCGCATATAAAATTACCAGGAAATAAATTAAAAATTACATTATCTAAGGTTTTCAACTTTGAGCGATGAAGAAGAATTAGAAAACATTAGAAGAAAAAAGCTTGAGCAACTAAAACAACAAGCAGTCCAACAACAAATGGCTGAACAGCAACAAAAGGAGTTTAACAACCAAAAATATCAAGTAATGAGAAAGATATTGAGTCAAGAAGGACGCCAGCGGTTAGAAAATATAAGAATAGTTAAACCTCAATTTGCAGAACAAATCGAACTACAATTAATACAATTGTTCCAATCAGGAAGATTACGAGGAGCTACTCCATTACCCGATAAAGAATTTAAAAAAATTTTAGAAAAAATAACTGCAGGAAGCAAAAAAGAATTTAATATTAAAAAATAAACTCAGTGTATGAAAATGGCGCGTAATAAGGATTTACCCTCAAAATTAAGGAGGGCTAAAAGGATGAAACAAAGTCGTTCAGTCCCTAATTGGGTTGTGAGGAGAACTGGCGGAAGAGTGAGGACCAGTCCCTATTCTAGAAGAGAATGGCGAAATACAAGATTAAAGAGAGATTAAACAATAAAATTATATATCTGATGTATTATGGCAAAGAAGAAATCAAAAGAAATAAGCTTAGATGATTTAGAAGAGGAACTAGTTGAATCTGAGGACCTCGAAGAAGAAGAGGATGAAATCGAAGAAATCGAAGAATTCAGATTAGATGAAATATCTGATGAAGAAGAAGTTAGTGAAGTTTTTGAAGAAGAATTTGAAGAAATAGAAGAGGAAGCCCCAAAAGAAGAAATCATAGACGAGCGAATTTATATAATTCCACTTGCAAAAGCTCGACGAGGTCCACGTAATAAATGGGCTAAAAAGGGAGTTAGGTACCTTAGAGAATTTATGGAGCGTCATTTTAAACCAGAATCTTTAATTATCTCGCAAGAAGTTAATGAAGCAATATGGGCTCGCGGAATTCAAAAACCACCAAGAAAAATTAAGATAAGGGCAACAAAGAATATTGATGGTCTTGTCGTTTGCTACTTAGCCGAATAAATCAATATACTTAATATTACTAATTTTAAAAATTAAAAATTATCTCTAGTCTTTTAGTTTTAAAAGTTATTCTTTTTACTTTATCTTAAAAATTTAAGTCTATCTCAATCACATATAGAAGGTGAAAAACTATAGCAGATTTATCGTTAATAAAATTTTATTTTTCGTCAGATCTAGAAACAATGGATAAAGAAGAAGCGCAGAGAAAAGTAATTGAGAAAGGAGGTACTGTAAGAGAAGAGATTTCTACTGATCTGTGGTATTTAGTCACAAATGATTCTAAAGGTGAAACTAAAAATTATAATAAAGCGCGCAAGTTAGGGGTAACTTTCATTGATGAAACAGAATTTCTAAAAATGTTAAAATAAAAAAAAAAAAGAATTAATAAATTGTATGAGTGCTACTCATATTTACTAATCTCGGTAAGATGATGCTTGAATTGTACGGTGGTCCGACAAGGAGAGTATTATTCGCGATGTTAAAATTTAAATAATCTCTGGCTAGTGGTGCTCCTGTGTTAGGGTTTTTTGCAAAACGAGGATAGTTAGAGCTTGAAATAGCTACTCTTATTTTATGCCCTTTAGCAAATGTATAAGCAGTTGACCAACAATCGATTAATAGATCATAAGTAGTAATTTGATCCCCGGACATAAACACTTCCGAAGTGTAATTATATCTATATCTAACAGTTAAAGAACCGTCTGTTACTAACATAGAACTCCCGTCTGGGTAGACATCGGTTAACTTGATAGTAAAATCAGTGTCAGTACAATTTGAAGTTACAACTAGATTACCCCAAATTCTTCCAACGGTTTCCACGTTATCTGTTAATTCAGTGGTCTCAAATATTAAAACATCAGATCTGTTTTCAATCGATGATTGATCCATAGGCCCTGCCAGATCAAACGGTTGATTTTGTCCTCCTACGTTTGGAACAGGGTATCTGGGATCGTATAAATAAGAAAAATTTGCATTCATTAAACCGGCAGAAGTTTTACTTAATCCTTTATCTGCAGTGAGATACCATGTATCGTTTACGTAATCTAATGGCCAATCATAAGCATAACGCCAGTAATTCCAATCATCCGAACTAACATCTACATCACCCATTAGATAATAAGCAACTCTCGCACCGGTCCAATCGGTAGGAATCCCTAATAAAGCTTCGTCAAAGATTCCAATTTCCCAATCGAGCAATAAATCGAATCCATTAGAATTATCAGGATAGAATAACTCTCCTTGTTGCCCGCCATAAATCGAACCATGAGTCCATGGTCCCATCACCAATTTTTGATGCCCTTGTGCCCTGGTAGCCCCATAGTCATCGTATCCAATATACCCATCGATGGTACCTTGTAAAAAATGATCGTACCAGCCACCAACATGAATTCCGTAGACGGAAACATTTGAATAGTGAGGTCCTATAGGATTAGATAACGATGTCGAGTTGTAGAGAATTTCGTTCTTTGGAATTGTTAGACTAAAAAGCGTATCAATTTGATATTCCCAATTACTGGGACTAGTACTCTTTACCCAAGTTTCAACAGAAGATTTATGATAAGATCCTTGGAAAATAGCATGGTCAAACATTTCTGGTGTGCCAAACCATAATTGTTGAGCCAACAATCCATCGGGACCCATCCCTGCGTAGTAATATTGGTTAAGACATAAAGCAGAGACTCCTGCACTAGCAATTTTCCCATTAGACCAGCTTTGATCTAAAATCCAATCAATAGTGTCAACGCCATCTTTATACGAATTTACAAAAAGAAGAAAGCTTTCTCCCCCCTCAGAATCGTGAGTGCCCCTTAAATCTTGTACAACTAGATGATAATCTTGATTTAAGTAGATAGGAGAGTATAAATCATCTGCCCAACCAGATTTACCATAAGGAGTCCTAATTAATACAACAGGACGGGGTGCACCAAATGATCCAGGTGCAAAATAGACATCTGTAGCTAATCTAATACTATCTCGCATAGGTACCATGAACGTCTGTTTTTCTTGAGATTTATAGACTCCAGTACCTATTATTACCGTTGTAGGGAAAGCAATTAAAAAAACTAGCAGAATATATTGGGCAATTTTAGGAATTTTCTCAATACGCCTTTTACTATATTTTTCTAAGATTTTAGGCAGAGAAAGGGAGGAAATTTTTAATCCATAGTGGAGAAAAGCGAATATACTCACTCCAATAGCAGCAAGTGAATATAAATCTGACTCTATAAAGGTGTACCATAAAATACCTAATATCGGAGCGAAAAAGGTTATAAGTTTTCCTAAAATTGTTAGCAATCTAATTTTTTGTTTTTCGGCGAGATTATTGATGTATCTTCCACTGATCATTAAGGAATAGAAGCTAATAAACAAAGTAAAAACGATATGGATTGTTCCAAAGAGTATTATCATTAATTGCTTTAGAATAAAGAATCCTGTCTCTTTTTGAGTAAATAATAATTTTCTGTCGTTATTTTCGCGCGAAAAGCCCTCACGATAATTCAGAACATAGGTAAGGCAATAGAGTCCTCTGCAAATTAACAAAATTGGAAGGTTCTTTGTAAGAATGTCTTCAATTTTTAAAAATCCAAGTTCTTCTAGAAAATAGAAGAATGCAATAATCCAATTTATCATATTTCATAATAGCATCTAACTCACTTATAAAGATTTATGAGTAAAATAAATTCTCTAGCGAGATTAAAACAATAACCGAAAGAATATAAGAAAGGAGATTATGGAAGATTAATAGCAAATTCATTAAACCTACGCATTTTTAATAAAATATTTATGGTTTAGAACTTTATCCATCATATAATAATTTTCTTAGTTTTATTAAATGACGATTTTAAAGTACCAGATATTTGGTAAGAATTCAGTAGGTGTTTACTTAGCAGTTAATAACTTATTTGGTTTATATCCATCTACACTACTTAAACCAACTGTCGAGAAAATTGAAAGTGTATTCAAGGTACCGTTTTATCCTTTTTCGATTAATAATTCCAATTTAATCGGAGTGTATACTGCTAGTAATAAATATGGAATCATCGTACCCCACATTATTAGGGAAGACGAACTTCAACAATTAAAAATGTATTCAGAAGAGTTAAATAGTGGTTATCAAATCGGGATTCTGGAATCTTTGGATAATGCCTTTGGTAATTTAATACTATGTAACGATAAAGGTGCTATAATTTCTTCTTTTTTAAAGGATTATAAAGAACTAATTGAAGATACTTTAAAGGTTGAAACTGTTGTCTATGAATTTGTTAATAACAATCTCCCAGGTTCTATATCGTTGACTAACAATAAAGGGTGCCTAGTTCATCCACTTACCACTGATGAAGAGATTGAGATCATTTCGGAGATTTTAAAAGTAGAGGAAGCTGACGTATCAACAGTTAATAGAGGATTTCCTTATCTCTCTTCAGGAGCAATAGTTAACGATCAGAGCGGCATTTTTGGAAATGAATGCACAGGTCCTGAGATGATGCGTTTAACTAATGTATTAATGTTATAGGGCTTAATTCTTTAGCGTTGTATTATTGTCCAATAAAAAAGCAAAATTTAATATTTTTAAAATAATTATCATTTTTAACTACGTGGATTCTCAGGAATTGAAAACTTATGTCAGAGATTAAAATTTATCGGATTATTGGTACTTACAGGAAAAAGTATAAAAAATATTTATTTCGGAAAGAGGTTCGAGCTCTAAAAGAGAAAGATGCTTTAGAAAAAGCGTTGAGTCAAATTACATCGATAGGTATTCTTAGAAGACAAATTAGTATTCAAGAAATAAAAGAAATAACTCCAGAAGAGTGTCAAGATTATTTGATTAGAGAATTATCTAAATAGAAAACTATTCACATCTTTTATTGATTTTTTATGGAAAACAATCAAAATTTAGAACAACAATTAAGCCAATATCGGTATTTTAAAGAACAAAGAGACATGTTTCAAGGCCAATTTGAAATAATAAATGCTTCTCTTGGGAATTTATACACAACTAAACTAACTTTAGATAACCTCAAAGAAGGTGTTAAAGAAAATGATGAAATTCTGGTCCCAATTGGGGGTTTAGCTAGTATAAAAGCAACAATAAAAGACACTAAAAAAGTTCTTGTGTATGTGAAAAATGATACGATAATTGAAAAATCCGTTGAAGAAGCTATTGAATTTATCTCAAATCTTATTGAACAACACAATACCCAGTTAAAATTTCTCCAAGAAAGAATTTTTAGTTTAGATTTAAATCTTCAAAATATGAATCAAATACTCCAAAGTAGAATGACTCAACAATAATTTTAACCTTTTTTTAAGATGTTATTGATTTTCAATTCAAGCGGTTATATTAATGAAGAAATTAAGTAATGTTTTCTCTGCTTTCGTTAAAAAAACTTTATCATCCGAAAGCCTAGAAAGTGCTTTAAATGAACTGAATTTGTTATTGATAGGAAATGATGTAGCTACAGAAACAGCAGATATTCTATGCCAAAAAATAGAATTATCTCTTAAGGGTGAACAAATAGGTAGACTAACATCGAAAAGAAAATTCTTATTTGAAATTTTAAAAGATGTAATTACGGAAATTTTAACTCCAGAGAGAACCATCGATTTATTAGAAGAAATTAGGAAGAAGAACAAAACTAACAACCCATACATAATTTGTTTTTTAGGAGTTAACGGAACAGGTAAAACTACCACAATTGCTAAAATTGCACATTATCTGAAAAAAAATAACATTTCTTCTGTAGCTGCGGCTTCAGATACATTTAGGGCTGCAGCAATCGAACAGCTTTCTTATCACATGCAAAATGTTGGAATCAAAGTTATTAAGCACGAGTATAAATCAGATCCGGCGAGTGTCGCCTATGATGCTATACAACATGCAAAAGCAAAAAATGTAAATGTTGTTTTAGTGGATACAGCTGGGAGACAAGTAAGTAATAAAAATTTAATGAGAGAAATGCAAAAGATTGTAAGAGTAGCTGAACCAGATTTAACCTTATTTGTTGGAGATAGTTTAGCTGGAAATGACGCACTAAATCAAGCCAAGGAGTTTAATAATAGCGTCGGAATTGATGCAAATATCCTTACTAAATTTGATGCTGACGCAAAGGGAGGCGCCGCATTATCTATTTCTTATGAAACAAAAAAACCTATTATTTTTATAGGAATAGGACAAGGTTATGACGATTTAGAACCATTCGATCCTGAACTATTCATTTCAAATATTCTTGATATTGGAGAAGAATAAAGAAGAAAATTCTAATTAATTAGTTAAATTTTTTAAATATTTATTTTTAATTTAATTGTGTCAAATAATTACCCGAAGTATGACCAATATGCAAAATACGATAAAGGCAAGAAATTATCCCTTTACGAGCGTATAGGTGTCTTCTTTCAAAATACCAAAAGAATAATAAAAATAGCAAATAAACCAAATAGGAAAGAATATTTTCTAGTTTTTAAGATATGTGCTATTGGAATTTTAGTATTAGGAGTATTATCCTATGTTATTCAGTTAATTTTTACTCTAGTTAATTCCGTTTTGGGAATCGGTAGTTTATAAATTAATTTCATTTTTATTAAAAAGACAAATTGGTTTTATAGATGATTTGTAATGAAAGTATTGTTAGATTATTCCAAAAATCTTCATTTTAAAGCTTCTGCAAGAAATTTTAAGGATTTTAACATCGACGAGCCAGCTTCGTTTCACGGAACAGATCTCGGTCCGAGTGCAGTAGAGTATTTATTAATTGGTATAGGAGGTTGCCTAGGTACAACCTTTGTTTACTGTCTACAGAAGAATAATATAGAGATAGAAGCATTTGAGGTAGTAGTAGATGGAACATTATCTCACACAGGTCCGAAAATGCTTCTAAGACTAGTAAATGTTGATGTGGATTTGAAATTTACACCGAAGGAAACTAATTCTGATGTAGAGATTAATCGGTGTATGAAGGAATTTACAGAATATTGTATCGTTACAAACTCGATCGCGAATGGCTTGCCTATTAATGTGAATTGCACAAAGAAATAAATGATATCTAATAAATTGGATTAAAAAAAAAAGTTTTAAAGAAAAGAAGGTATCTTTTAGAAGAAGAAAACTGTGATCTCAGGCGAAACTCTGAGCTCTTCTTCCTTATTTTTGCAGGCAATAAATTTTATTTTCATAGGCAATAAAAGTGTAATCAAGCGTTTAGATAAAATGCCATCTATTACAAGAAATTGTGTATCTTTAAAATTTTTAATTTTTTCAAAGATTTCCCCTACGGGAATTTCAAATAATTTCTCTAAATTCTTATTAAACCCAATACTGTGCCCAGGTTCTATTTTTTCAAGGCTTTCTTTTAATGGCGTTTGATTTTTTACTTTCAACTTCTTCATGAGTTTTTGGAATAGCGCATCCTTGCCTGTAACTTCTTTTTTATTTTTAGTAGTGCGTTTATCTTTAACTCCTGCTGGTTTTTTGTTTTGGAGAGATTTTATCATTTGTTTCCGAGTAAGTTCTTCCACTTCTAAACCTTCCGGTGCTCGAGCTACATAATCAAGTTTTGCGACTTGTAATAGTTCATTTAAAATAATCGTGCCACCTCTATCCCCATCTAGAAAGGCTATGACCGATTTTTTTGTTTCTAGTAATTTTAAAATTGATTTGGGTACTTGTGTGCCCTGAACTGCGATGGTATTTTTAACTCCTATTCGCAATAGGTTTAAAACATCTGCTCGACCTTCAACAATTATTATTTCTTGGCTAGATTCAACATCGGGACCTGCGGGTAAGTTTTCCGGACCCCAAGATGTAATTTCTCCAATTTTAATGCCTGCGTCCATTCTTTCTTCGATTTCGCTATGTTCTAAAGAATTCTGATCCCATTTTTTTAATAATTCTGCAGCACGCTCAATAATTTTCTTGCGTTTAGTATCTCTAACATCTCGAATTTCCAATAATTTGATTTCAGCCTCACAAGGACCAACACGAGAAACAGTTTCAACAGTTGCCGCCAGTAGAGCAGTCTCTTTACGAGTTAAGCTAGAGGGAATTAGAATAATTCCTTCGGAAACTCCTTCTTTAGATTCATTATCAACCTCAATTCGCCCGATTCGTCCAGATTTTTGAAGATCCCTCAAATCTAAGTCTAAGAGCAGCCCCTCAGTCTGTCCAAAAACCGCTCCAACGATGTCTGATTTCTCAACGACACCTTTAATTTTAAATTTTGCTTCGATAGTGTATTTAGTAGTAAAATCTACATTATTAGACATAATTTTAATCACTTATTTTTTCTATTTAATATTTGATCTTATTAATGAATCTAAAATTAATTATAAACTTATAAAAAGAAGTAAAGTCCTGCTAATGGATAGGAGCTAACGTTAAATTGATTTTCTCTAATTAAGATCTTTAATATTTTATCTTTTGAGATAGTTTTTTTATCTTTATTAAGCTTGAGTTATGAATTTACTTCCTGTGTATTGTTATAAGTCTGGATAATAATTTTAGTTTAATAATTTAATTGAATTTTTTTTTAATTGATTTTTTTTATTATTTCATTTAATTGATGATGTTTCTTGAAAATTTTACTTATTCGATTAAAATTTTAATAATTAATATGAATGGTAAATTTATTTAGCAACTCAATAAATAATCAACATTTTTTTGATGATTATGTTTATAAAAATAATTTATTAAATTTATCTTTTGTCAATTTAAGAATGAAATTAGAATTGACCTTCATGGTTATAATATCTCCATAAAATGCGATTTTTTATTTTATGATTATGATTTCAGTTGTATGAGTATTTATTGGAACAATAAATTATTAAAAAGGCTTTCAAATAATACAAAAAGGAAATATAAATACAGAATCCATACTGATATTGGTAGATTTTATTTTTATTTCGAAGAAAATAAGAATTCTGACCAACCTTCTATTTCTGGAAGGTTAGTTTTTTTTCCAAAAAAGATTAAGTAAATTCATGTCGAATTATTCAAATTCTTGAATTAATTTTATATAATTATTATTAGTTGTTATTATTTAATTTCTGATTTTAAAGGCATTCAGTGTTAACTATGATTGAAAAGATATTAGTTTTAGGTGGGAAAGGTGGTGTCGGGAAAAGTTCTATAAGTGCTGCAACTGCAGTGAAATTGTCAGATTTATTGCCAGAAAAGAGGATTCTTCTTATTTCTTTTGACATGGCACATAATTTATCAGACCTCCTATCAAAAGAGATAGGAAACGCAATAACTCCGATAACAAGTAATTTATGGGCGATCGAGCCTGATGCAAATGTATACGCGGAAATTTATACTAAAGATTTAGTTAATAAGATGAAGACCCTAATGAAACAGATGCCTTTAGTTGGTAGAATCCCACAAATTGAGGAATTTATTGATACCACTTTTACAACAGATTCAATACCCTTGGCTTTAAAGAATGCCATGTTTTTTCAAAAAATCTTAGACGCGGAAGATAAAAATTCTCAGGAACAACAATTTGATATCATTATAGCTGACTTTCCTCCAACTGCCAACATGATTACTCTTTTTGAAATCCCTGAGGACCAAGTCAAAGTTGTCTTAAAATATTCTTTGAACTTTTATAATTCCATTAAGGACGCAATGAAAAATTTTTCAAACATGTTTAGACAGATTTTAAAACCGTTCAACGATGATTATGAAAAAAGAAAGGAATTGGGTAAAGAAATCTTTAAAATGATGGTTGATCTTGAGAAGAGAGGGGAAAGAATTACTGATTTGATCCATAGTGTAGGATCATTAAGATTAGTTTCAATTGCTGAGAAACCAAGTTTTGAAGAAGTCAAACGAGCGAGGGATTTGACTAATAAGTATATTAACCTTGATGCCATCCATATCAATATGATAATTCCCAAAAAACATGCGAAGAAGTGTGATTTTTGTGGTCAAATTTCCTCAATTCAGCAGAGATATTTATTAGAGATTAACAAGGAATTTAAAAATAACAAAATATGGGAGTCTAATAGACTTAAAGAAGAACCTATCGGATTAGATGGATTAAGAAAATTAGCAAAAGAAATTTATAATGATGCCACAGCTCATGAGATTTTAAATCCATTAGTGTCTTAGAATTAAATATCCTTAGAGATATATATAAATTCATAAAGATTCTCTGGCTTATCATGGATTCTGAGAAAATAGAAAAAAAAGCTAAATCAATCTTAAATACTTTAGGTAGAAATTATGGTTGCGTAGTAATTATTGAAGAAGATGTAACATATATAATGCCCATTAATAGGAAATAACATATCTAAAAGAAGTTATGTTCTTGAAAAATAAAAAGTCATTATGAATTTTTAACGGAAATTTCAATCTCGCAGCAAGGATCTCCCAAAGGGATTTTCTTCTTATGTTTTAAAATAAACTCTTTTTCTGGAAAAGCTCCCTTTAGCAAACCCCTAATGCTTGCTAGTGTAACCTTGTGACAAGGAATTGCATCCTGAGGCCATACTTTCTGAACCATTCTCCAGACTTCACATTCTAAAACTCTGTGAATCATTTTGCTCTCATTAATAACCTCTATTTCTGAATTCATATTCATAAGTGTATGTTGAATCTTCATTAGTTTTGATAATGCTTTAGAGAGGTCACCTTTCAAACTCGTTATTGAAGCGATTTTCTTTCCCAACCTTTCAGAGAACTTCTCCCATGCTTTTACATCTAATTCTGTCGCATTTTCCAAACCAAACTTTTCTACCGAAGCCATGAACCACGCACCATCCAACCTGAGAAAAGCATATCTCATCAGTTCCAGTAGCTCTTCTAAATTTAATTCTATATTTTCTTTCATATTTAACAATTAATTATTATTTGTACAAGGTTTTATTATTTGTAATTATGACAATTGAACAGAAATTAATTTAAATTTATGTACTTAGACAAATTAAGGGAATTATATAAAGAACTTGAAAAAAAGTAATAAAATATAAAAAAACTAAATAAAAATTGATTAAGTTCCTTCTTCATACCCATGAATGTAGTTATATTGTTCTTCTGTTAATTTATCAATCTTAATGCCCATTGATTGAAGTTTTAAGAAGCCCACTCTATCGTCAATCTCTACTGGTACATTAACCATTCCTGGTTTCAATGAATCTTTATTTTTGACAATATATTCGGACATTAAGGATTGAAGACCAAACGACATATCCATAACTTCAGCAGGATGACCTTCAGAGAGCACCAAATTTGCTAACCTTCCTTTGGCAAGTAAATAAATTCTTTTACCGTCTGGAAAAATTAATTCTTCTACATCTTGCCTAATAGGTTTGATTTCTTTAGCATGCTCATACAATTCTTTAGTGGGAATCTCAATATCGAAATGACCCAAATTGCCAAGTATAACACCTTCCTTCAATTTATTAAACATTTCTTTTGTTGGTGGAATTACGTGCTTGCATCCTGTTGCTGTAAGGATGATATCAGCAATTGGGAGCGTTTTTTCAATTGGCATTACTTGAAAGCCGGCGAACCTTGCTTGAAGTGCCTTAATTGGATCTACTTCTGTTACTATTACATCGGCGCCTAATCCCCTAGCTCTTAATGCCATACCAGAAGAGCAATGCCCATAGCCAGCTATTACTACAACTTTACCCGCAAATAATACATGCATTCCATAAATTGCGGCTACAATTCCTTGGCCAGTGCCTAATTCGTTATCGAACTGATTTTTACATCTTGCATCATTTACAGGGAAGAGTGGCACTTTTAAATCTCCACCCTTATCCATGGCTCTGAAACGCTTCACTCCAGTTGTGGTTTCTTCTTGGCAGCCGATAATTACACCATCTGTAATGAGCTCAGGAAATTCTTTATGAGCTGTAACTATCATGTCCGCGCCGTCATCAATTAAAATGTTAGGCTTTGCCTTTAAACACTCACGAATACACCAATAAAATTCCTCATCTGTATTACCATGCCACGCAAATGTATTAATTCCCTCTTTAACCATAGCTGCCGCTACATCATCTTGAGTTGATAAGGGATTACTTCCACATAACCAAACATCAGCGCCTCCTGCTTTTAAAGTGCGCGCAAGATTAGCGGTCTCTTTAGTTATATGAAGACAACCCGCAATTGTGACTCCCTCCAACGGTTTTTCTTTAGCGAAGCGTTCTCGAATTGTTTTAGCAGTAACAGGCATTTTAGACTCAGCAATATATATCGCTTCTTTACCTTTTGCAGCTAAGTTTTCATCTGCAACTTTATAATTTACCATTACAAATCAATTTTAAAATATTTTTGTTGATATAGTAGATAATTTAAATATGTATTTAAATATATTATTGGTTAAAAGGTGAAGATTCTCCCAGAAATATTAACATTTAAATAGCATAATTTTTACTATATTCTTATGGCCAAAGCTATAGATGAATATAGGACCCTTGATCTTATAAAAAGTTTCAATAATAAATCTAAATATGTAATAACTAAGCTTTCGCAGGTTTTAGGTTATACTAGACAGACTATTAAAAAACGCTTTGATGAACTGAAGATAGAAAAAATAATTAGTAATTTTACAATCAATATTAATCCGAATCTACTTCCCATTAATTTAAAATATGTATTATTAGAAATTAAAACCAATCCCAAGGAACCGGAACTCTTAGAAAATTTGTTGAAAATCTCCCAATTAAAAATTCTTGATGGAATTTTAGGAGAATATTCTCTATTTGCTTTACTTATATTTCATTCATCTGAAGAATATTACCAGGTTTTAAGTATAATAGATAAAATAATGGCTCAATCATATTTCAAGAAGTATCATATAATCGAGACAATTAAAGTGTTCAAGACTAATGGAATTGAATTGTATGACAATAAAATTGATCCAAATTTCGAAATTGATAGCATCGATTATATAATTTTAAAAATATTGCAAGAAAACCAAACATTAAAGCCTATTTCAACTTACGAGATTAAGGATATAATTAAAGACAAGTATAGAGATTTTCTAAATGAGATGAACCGACAAGAAATCTCTCAATCTACTATTCATAACAGAATTAAAAAGCTTGAAAAAAAGAACATAATTCTTAATTACGCTCTTAATTTTTGTCCTAAAAAGATTGGGTTTAGAGGAAAATATCTCGTAAGAATTAAACCTAAGGATCCTTCGAAATATAACGAGATTGCCTTAAATCTAGAGAAAAGTAGCTATATAACCGATCTATTCAGAATAGGGGAACAACATGGCTTATTTGCCATAGTTCGCGTTAAAAAAGTCGAAGAATACGCAGATTTCATAAAAAATTTGTACCAATCTGATGAAATTGAAGATACCTTTACTAGCTTTGTTTTGGACGAACTGAAGACTTATACGAATTTTGTGATTTATTAGACTACCCTGTGAACATTTCAAATCTCAAGTTGATTTTTAATCACTCTCTAATGATTTATATTTCATTTCAATTACATTTTTTTTATTAAGATTAATATCAATATTATAGAATAATTAAAATCATATCCTTGTGAGGAGTTGCATATATTTCGAGATATTAATGACTTTCTTAAAAAACCTAATCATAAGAAAATTGCTATAATAGATATAGAAACAACAGACATTAAAACAGAAGGGTGTATAATTGAGATAGGTATTGTTGAACTAGACTTAATGACTGGAGAAACTAGAATATTATTTGATTCATTAGTAAAAGAACCCCTCTTTGGAGACATACACAGAAACTCATGGATTTTTTTTAACTCTGATTTGAAATTCGAAGATGTCGTTAATGCGCCTGGGTTAGATCATGTTAAAGACGAAATTCAAGAAATATTAAATCAATATTCATTAACAGCGTATAATAATGCCTTTGATTTTGGATTTATGGAATCAAGGGGTTTTACTATAAAAAAGGATATCCCAGATATTATGGCAGTAGCAAAAGAAGCGTGTAAAATTATGTATGCAAAGGGTGGTTATAAAAATCCAAGGATGCAAGAAGCTTGGGATAATCTCTTTCCCAACACTAATTATAGAGAGGCACATCGAGCAGTTGACGATGCAATTCATGAAGCTGAAATTTTGTTTGAAATGTATAAGCGAGGAGAATATAAAATTGAACCATAGTAGAGTTAATTTCCTAAATTAAACTCTAAGTTGTATTATTTACATAGTAAAAAAGCGTATTGGTCTTAAAAAGGCGAAATAAATTAATTTAATTACATAAGAATAATATCTTTAATTGAAAAGTATGAATTATTTTTTCGAATTACTTACAAAAAGTATAGGTTTCTCAAGAGTAGGAAGAATAGTATGTTCAAAAGAAGCTAAAAAGTTCATATCAACGCCAAATATTATTATTCCGATGAAGAAAAGTTTAATGAATAATGTAAGTTTTCTTGAAGAGTTTGAAGATCACGAAATATTTTTAATTTTAAAAGATTTTTATTTAAAAATTGGCTTCTTACGAGATAAGTTTAAGAAGACTGGTTTTATCTACACGCATAATGGTTCAATGGATAGTTTTAAAGAAAAATTAGCATCTAGCATTGACATCTTTCAAGAAGATAATATCATACCTTCTATTCCATTCAATATTCCTACAACAGCTATAAATAAAGAATTTGCTGAAGAGGAAATTAACAATTTTATAAAAGAGTCTAATCAGATCTTATTACAATATAGCAATTTAGATTTTGGATTATCTATTAAGATATATGATTATTATGAACTATTTGATCTGTACGTTCCTTTAATTAAGAATAATGAAAATGTGAGAATATTAAATTTAGTAGATCTGTTTGACAACTTTCGTAATTTTAGGAACATCTTAAGAGTAATATTTAAAATCAAAAAGGAGCTCGATAATAATTTAGTGTTAATGGTTTCAGGTAGAATTATTCCGAAATTTTATCCGATTTTGATCTATTTAGGAATCGATTTAATTGATTGTTCTTATTTATTGTATTTATCTTCTGAAAATTTTTATGATACTATAGAATATTTACTTCCAATTTATAAGATTAAATATTTCCCGTGTCCATGTACTATTTGTAAGAAAAATTTAAAATATAGTCTAAATAACAAATATTCTTCTGAAAAAACAGAACAACTAACTCTTCATAATATCATCTCAGCGTACACTTATATGAATAAAATCAAATTATACATGAGACTGGAAGATTTTAGGGGATTTATCGAAAAATCCTCATATGACGATATGAATATAATATCTACTTTAAAATTGCTCGATAAACAATATTTTGATGTTTTGAGATTTGAAACCCCAATAACTCAAGTAAGTAAATCTGTTAACTGTTTTGGTCCATCTTCATATAACAGACCAGATTTTCAAGAATTTCGGGAGAGATTGGTAAAAAATTTTACACCAGAATCCTGGACTAAATTGATAATATTAATCCCTTGCTCGGCAAAAAAACCTTACTCCGAATCGAAATCTCATAGAAAATTTCAGAGTATTATAAGAAAATTTCCTGATTTTCCTGATTTCCAAGAATTTATTTTAACATCTCCATTAGGCGCTATTCCAAGACAATTAGAAAATATATATCCAGTGAATTCGTACGATATTTCTGTAACGGGAGATTGGGATAACGAAGAAATAGAAATTGCAGCAGATATGCTTATCTCCTTATTGAAGAAATTTAACGAGAGAATTCCTGTATTATGCCATTTAAAAGACCAAGGGTACTTAAAAATTGTCAATAAAGCTCGTTTAAAATTGAGTAATAAATTTTACTTTACAGAAGTTAAAGGCAATCTCACAACTAAGGAATCGCTAATGTCTTTGGAAAGTAAGATTAAATCTCTAAAAGACTCATTAGAATTAGAAAATGTTATACCTGAAAACAAAAATTTCCTAAAAACTTTGACACGTAAATTTATTAAAATAATTGATTATCAATTTGGTCCAAATGTTGGAAATAAAATATTTACTAATGGGATTAAAACATGGAGAAACAAAAGGGGTAATCAAATAGAAATAAGTGACCAAAAGACTCGTGAGAAACTGGGAAAATTCAATTTTAATACAGGTCAAATCGAATTAAATCTTAATGGAGGGAATAGGTTACTACCTCTAAGAGACCAAGTGAATGGTATTGTATTTGATGGTCAAAAAATTAATGGAAACACCTTATTTCGTCCAGGAATTGTTAAATTTAGTCCAAATCTCGTACCCAAAGACTTAACATTGATTTTCGATAAAAATCAAGAGAAACTTATAGGATTAGGAACCCTGATAGTCGGTTCAAGCTATATTAAAAATTCAAAAACAGGTAAGATTGTAAATGTCTACGAAAAAATTTAACGAAAATACAATACTCGTTGAAAAAATCAAAGATTTTAGATCTTCTTCAATTAAAAGAAAATTTAAATACGAAATAATGCAATTAGATAAGCCAGTTAGTTTCTGGATAAAAGAAGATCGATTGCTTAAAAAAAAGGGGAAGGAATTCGCAATTATATTAAGAACGAAAGGGTGTAGTTGGGCTTTGGGAGATTTTGGGGGTTGTTCTATGTGTGGATATATCCAAGATTCTACGATTGAAAAAATAGATCAGACTCATATAATTAACCAATTTAATTATGCTCTTAAAGAAAAAATCAATGATATTACTTCAGATGAGGAGGATTTTATCGTTAAGATTTATAATTCTGGAAGCTTTTTCGACGATGATGAAATATCTGAAGATGTTCGAAAACATATATTCATGAAAATAGCAAGTGTCCCTAAAATTAAAGAAGTTGTTATAGAATCTCGAGTTGATTATATAACTAATGAGAAGCTTAAAAAAATGATGAGCATTTTAAAGAACAAATATGTTGAGGTTGCCATAGGTTTGGAAACTGTAAATGATTACATTAGAAACAAGTACATAAATAAGGGCTTGAAATTTAAAGATTTTCTGGATGCAATTAATTTATGTAAAAAAAACGATGTAGGTATAAGAGCTTATTTACTGTTTAAACCACCATTTCTAAATGAGCAAACTGCAATAGAAGATTGCGCCATTTCAATCCAAAAATTGGCAGAATTAAAGATTAACACTATTTCGATTAATCCTCTGAATATTCATAAAAATTCACTTGTAGAATACTTGTTTTATCAAAATAGATATCGACCTCCTTGGTTTTATTCTCTGTTTAAGTGTTTACTAAAAGCATGCAAAAATAACGACATATTAAGCTCCGTGAGGATAATCTCTTCTCCTTCGGGCGCTGGCACTAAAAGAGGCATTCACAATTGTTTAAAACGAGATTGTAACGAATTCATGATTAAAGCTCTTAAAGAATTTGTACTAACTCAAAATATTAACTCTTTGATAAAAAATGATTTAAATTTTTCATGCGATTGCTTGTTAAAATATCAATTACAGAAGAATTTTATTTAATTATTAACCTAATAACGGTTGTAAAAAATCGAAGACTTTAAGAATATTGTTCACTCATAACAGAATAATTGGTTCTCTCATCTCTTTTTAAAAAAAAGTTATATTTAAATATTAACGACCAATTCTCTATTCTAACTTTTAAATAATAGTTAGGGTCTTGTTTGCAAAAATATATTAAATTAAATCTGTTTTTTCTCGGTATTTCTCGAAAACATCATATTTTTAGAGCAAAGAAATGGGACAAAAACTTAGAAAAGATTTCTAATAAAGCAGTTTTCACCGAACAATTCGAAGAAATTGGTTTTATTAAAGAGATTTTTGGCCCAATATCTTTACCATTCATTTCCATGAAAATTGCTTCTAAGACGGACTTTAATCCAAATGATAACCTGTACGCTAAAATGCGTTAGCATGTTAGGAACTTTTCTTAAAAAAAAATCTTTAAAAAAGGTGTAGATTATTTCAAGTTGGAATCAAAGTAATGCTCTCGTAGAAGAAAATCAGGAGCAAAGTTATAACAATTGTGGTGAATGCGGTGAAAATATTTTATTTGATGAAAATAGAGGTTTATTAGTATGTGAAAAATGTGGACTAGTTCACTCAGAAAAACACATTGACCAGGGTCCAGAATGGCGTGCTTTTGATTCAGATCAAAAAAAGAAAAGAACAAGAACTGGCGCGCCTATGACTTATATGATCCATGACAAAGGACTCAGTACAATGATTGACTGGAAAAATAGGGATATTTTTGGTAAGGAGATTTCTGCTAAAATCAGAGGTCAAATATATCGCCTAAGAAAGTGGCAAAGTCGGATTAGGGTCTCCGATGCCACCGAACGAAACCTAACTTTTGCGTTAAGTGAATTAGATCGAATGGCATCAAATCTCGATCTTCAGAAAAATCTTCGCGAATGTTCTGCTAAAATCTATAGAGATGCTGTTGAAGCTCATCTAATTAGGGGGCGGAGCATTGAAGGAGTTGCTGCTGCAAGTCTTTACGCCGCATGTAGGATGTACAAAGTCCCACGCACTTTAAATGAGATCGCAGAAGTCGCTAGAGTCAACAAAAAAGAGATTGGGCGATCCTATCGATTTATTTCAAAAGAATTAGAATTAAATTTAAATCCTACAAAACCTTTGGATTTTCTTACTCGGTTTGTATCTGAATTGGAACTTTCTACCGAATGTCATAAAATGGCTAAAAAAGTTATTAAAATGGCTGAATTAAGGGGTTTGACTTCAGGAAGGGGTCCAACTGGTGTATGCGCAGCAGCTATCTATGTTGCAAGTATCTTGTCTGAAGAAAGGAGGACACAAAGGATAATTGCCAAAGTGTCCCAAGTGACAGAGGTAACAGTCAGGAATAGGTTTCAAGAACTGATAGAAAACTTAAATCTTGGAATCCAAAAAAAATAATCACTTCAAACTAATTTCGAAAGAAATATTTTTCAAACATTCTTTTTCTCTTTTTTTTTTTTATAATATCGTGATAATATACCATTTAAAGACTTTTTGCTAAATTTAGTTTTATAGATCAATTGGTTTTTATAGGTATGATAGAATGAAACAAGAAAATAACAGGTTAATCAATCAAATTGAGGTCAATTATTTTTTACACCAGATTAAAAAAAACTTCCCTAATTTTGTTGCTGGAGTCATCACGGATAAGAATGGGTTTCCTATAGGCTCTGAGATTTCAAAGAGACTTTGGATACATGAGAATAAATTAGCTTTATGGGCAATTTCTAAAAATAAAGAGAATAAAGATTTAGTTAACGACCCCAACTTAATTCAGCTAAAGTTTGATATTGATAAAGGGAAGAAATTTAAATTGTTCATTTTATTAGAAAAATCAAAAAATAACAGAAGTGGAGTAAAACCTTTAAAGAACATAATTAGAGGGCAAGAACTGTTTTAATTCGTTGCGGAACATGAATTTATTTCATGTGAATTAAGTTTTTATATATATACTTTTATTTTTATATTAAGAAAGTAGTAAAAGACTACAGTTTACTTTAAATAAATTCATTTTAAAATAATAAGATAATAAGACACGCTGAATATTATCCAAACGCGCTTAAAAAAAGGTGTAAGCAATTGAGTTATTCTCAGGATGAGCGTATTTTGAAAAAGCTCTTGAAGGAAATTATTAATAGCACTCCTGGCTTGAAATATGTAATAATCATAGATGATACAGGTATAACTATTATGAGTGAGTCTAAATTCATTTTGAAGTCTTCTACCGAAGAAGATATTTCCGTTGAAAAAATAGGAGCAATTGGAGGAGCGGTATTTACGGCTGGAGAAGAGCAAGGATATATTTTAGGGTATGGAAATATACATTTACAGATAACTGAATATTTTAAAGGAATGATCTTTTCACTCAAGGTTGGGAAGGGCATCTTATGTATTGCAACCGATAAAAATATTCAAATAGGACTTGTAAGAGCAATTATGAACAAATATTCTCACAAGATTTCTACTGTGTTGGATAGATATCTTCAAGAAGAAAAAGGAGAAATGAATAAAGAATTAAAAGAGCTTTTTAATTCAGACACAATTAGCCTTCTATAAAAGATGTTCTATTATTCTGTATGAAACTTTGTTTCTTTATGAAATCAGCATATATTGTTGCCTAAGAACACTAACACAAATTTATCATCTAATGGTAATACCATAAATCAAATTAGTTCTCTCGTGCTAGGCGGTAATTTCTATGCCTTTTTGGGGCATAATCATGTACCCTGCCTGGGTGCTGACTCCAATCTCATCGCACGGTATTACCATAGCTAGATTAAGAGCCCATTTTTACAGGATGAATATTGATTAATAAACTCAGGATGTTTGCATAACTTTGCACGCGTAATCACGGGTTATCATACGCGTCCTCGAATATGCGGATGTTCCATCATCATTTTCCCAAATAATAATATTAAAAACAAGCTAAAAAATTTATTCTATTTAGTAGAAAATTAAATTACTTTTGGTTAATAAGAGTTAAGAGTTCACTATACGAACCCAATAATTGCTTGATTTTAGGATGATTTAATCCATCCTTAGGAATGCCTTCGAATATAGCTTTTCCATCATTTAAAACAAGCATTTTATCTGCCCAATTCTCTATAAAAAAAAGATTGTGAGTAGTAAATAAAATTGTCATTTTTTGTTCTTTTTTAAGAGTTTTGAAAATTTGTAGGTGGTTATATATTGATTTATAATCAAGATTTGCGAAGGGTTCGTCTAGTATTAATAATTTAGGCTTCATTACTAATAACCCTGCTAAAGCAGCTCGTTTCTTCTGTCCCCAAGATAAATCGTATGGAGAATTTTTGCCATATTGCGTTAAATTAACAGCCTCGAGCGCCCATTCAACTCTCTTGTTCACTTCAGGTTCTTCAAGTCCAAGATTCCTTGCTCCAAAACCTATATCTTCTCTTATAGTTGGAGCAAATAATTGATCGTCAGGATTTTGAAAGAGAAAACCAATTTTTTGGCGTAACTTCCATAATTGATTTCTGTCTCTTGTTAAGATTTCGTTAAAAATTCTAATAGTTCCAGATTTAGGTTTCAGTAAACCAACTAATAATCTAAGTAAGGTTGTTTTACCTGACCCGTTATTTCCTGTTAGAGCATAGATTGAATTTTCTTCAATTTTTAATGATAAATCGTCAATAGAAAAATTTGAATTATAATCAAAATTCAAGTTTTTCACTTCTATAAGATAAATAATTTTAAAACCTCCATATATATCTGTTTTAGATTTACAAAGTAGATGAGAGAAACGATAATAGACAAAAACAGTATTACTATTAGTATATCAGCTAATTTTATTTTCTTTGAAGAAAAGGTGATTTTACCAGAAAAGCCCCTCATTTTTAAGCTCTCATATAAAATCTCGCTTCTTTCCATATTGTGTACTATATTCTTTCCCATTATGAACGCATGAGTTTTAAGCCTTTGCCAATACGATGTAAAGTTTTTACCTCTTAAATCTTGTGCTTCCAGTACTTTTCTATTAGATTTTGCTAGAATTGGGATGTAATGAAGCATGATAACTATACTACCTATAAAAAAGGGGGGAATTGCTCTTAATTTAGTTAATGCTTCAATAAATTCAGAATAAGTTAATGATGCTAGAAATGTTAAGAATACAAATGCTGCCCCTATAATTCGAAAAAATAAAATTAAAGCAAAATTTAATCCTTCTTTATAAATATTTAGTGAAATTCCTATTTTTAACTGATAAATTACCGTGTTTCCTACATAGAAAGGAATAAAAATTGTAATGACCAAAATAAAGGGAAGTAAAGCTCTTAGTTTTGAAATTATCCTTAATAGATGTAAGTGAAAAACCAGATTAATAATTAAAACCAAGAAAATAGTCGTAATTACTAAATAAACATCATCAATAATTAGGAAAGGAATCACAAAAATAAAGGGGAGCAAAAAACGAATTAATGGATGAATTTTATTCAAAAAATTCTTTTCATCTTCGTGTTTGAAAGGTAATTCTATATCCAATTTTTTCAATCTCCTTAATAATCGATGTATTAGCGAAATTCGTAAGAAACTTTCATAGATAAATCTCGAGTGATTTCAAAATGAATCTTCATATTAAAATATAAATTTATCATATCGTTTATAAATAATACTAAATTATGATAAAATATTATTCA
The DNA here is from genome assembly GCA_016839745.1 of Promethearchaeota archaeon. Taxonomy (GTDB): domain Archaea; phylum Asgardarchaeota; class Lokiarchaeia; order Sigyniarchaeales; family SOKP01; genus SOKP01. The sequence goes on along the minus strand of JAEOTS010000188.1, from coordinate 20,253 downwards.
TGACAAAAAAATTAATCGATAATAAAATATAGAGAAATAAAATATGCATTTACCTGATGGATTATTAGATCCTTTCACTACTATGGTGCTTTGGGTCGTTTCGATAACAGTTATGATTTTTGGCTATTTTAAAATGGGTCACATTTTTGAAAAGGAAGATTCTGAAAAATTAATCCCTTACATAGGGGTTCTTGCAGCAGTTATATTTGCTTTCCAATTTGTTAATTACCCGATACCAGGAGGTACATCTGGGCATTTAGTAGGAGGCACTTTAGTAGCTATAATCCTTGGTCCTTGGGCATCAGTTATAGTATTATTTTTAATATTAGTTATTCAAAGTCTTTTTGGAGATGGAGGAATCACCGCGTTGGGAGCAAACGCTTTCAATATGGGAATAATTGGTGGTATTTTCGGTTTCTATTTAGTTATGCTATTCGTAAAACTTTTAAATAAAACATCAATAAAAAAGGAACTTAAACTTACAATTGCAACTGGTATAGGTTCTTATATCGCTATTGTTTTAGCTTCTATCGTGTGTGGTATTGAACTTGCTATTAGTGGCAAAATTCCAATTGAAATTGCCGTTCCGGTTATGGCTTTTTGGCATATCCTAATAGGTATCGGTGAGGGAATAATTTCTGCTTTAATTGTATATTATATTTATAAAACCAAGCCTGAATTTATTACAACTGAATCACTCCTCAAGGTGAAATAAAAAATGGGTGTAATCAAAAGGAATAAATGGCCTTTAATCACAATTCTGATTATAATTACTACACTAATGTTTGTATTAGCAGTAGGGTTTAGAATTGGATTTCTTTCTGAAAATCCTGATGGGTTAGAAAGAGTTTTAACGGATTATTACAGTGAAGAATGGCTTGAAAATCTATTTTCTCCTTGGATTCCTTTTTTAAGTTGGCTTACCAACGATTATATTGCAGGAATAGTCGGCATTGTTCTTTCTATAGTAGTATTAATGGGTACATTTTATCTAATTACTCGCTTTAAGAGAAGCAAATTAACATAACCTGTAATTTCAGAGGTGACATCACTTCTGAAAAACAAAGGATTTATTCAAATGGTAAATTCTCAAGTTTATAATACCATTTTAAAAAAAATAGTTTTATCTTAAATTAATGAAATTAATTTTCTTCGTAAAATCAGGAACAGTTGATATTAGCAAATATAATATTAAAGATATCCCAGGATCCTCTGGAAGACTTGATGTTATCTCAAGGTGTATCCTATCGGCACTTACAACGGGAAACAATCTTGAAGAAAATATCCAGATTTGGATTTTTCTGGATGAGTATGGAACATTTATTTTTGACTCTGATCTGTTTAGTGATGAGTATTTCCCAAAAAACGAAATTCTTTTAACAGATTTTTTTGTAGAATTTATTAAAAAAACGAAAAAGCGAGAAAAGTATCCCGAAACTCCTTTGGACGCAGTTAAATATTCGAATTTAAGCATATTTGACGCGATTAAAAACTTCGTTGAAAAAAAATATCAAATTTATGTGTTAAACGAGAATGGGATGGATTTTAAAGAAGTTTTTGAGAAAATGAATTCAAAGGATAAATTGCTATTTATTCTAGGAGATCAAAGTGGTGATCTCCTAAACAATAAAGAATTGAAAAAGTTGAATTTGACCAACTTGAGCCTAGGAAATCGCTCTTATTTAGCATCCTCTACGATTCGGTTAATTAAAATGAATTTGCAATTATTAATATGAAAAATTTTTTATTATAGAGTACTTTTAAATTTAATTATCGTTAATAACAATTTAGGCAGAAATATTGAGCAAATCTGAACAAGCTAATATTAAGAGGAATAATCAACGAAGAGTTCTAAATAGATTTGTTGATCTTCCGGTTAAATTGTTAATTAAACATGGGTTTACACCAAATATTTTATCGTTTTGTGGTTTTTTCTGTTCAATAGCAGTTGCTGTTTTACTTGCATGGGGGGGGTTACATTTTCCTTTTCCCTTAGCGTGGATTGTCCCATTTGTGATGTTCTGGGCAGGTGCTTTTGATGTCTTTGACGGAGAAGTAGCTCGGAAGACAGATAATATTTCAAAATCAGGAGCGTTTTTAGATTCAAACCTAGACCGACTTTCTGATGCCGCAATAGTCTTAGGGTTAATAATGGGGGGGTATTTTAATTACGTTATAGGATTTATGATCCTATTTTTAATTCTTATGATTTCGTATATTCGAGCGAGAGCTGAAAACGAAGGAATTGAGATGAAAGGAGTAGGCTTTATGGAAAGAGCCGAGAGATTAATTATATTGTGGTTTGCTTTTATCGCTGAATTTTGGATTTTTTATTTATCAAACCTTTTTTATGGAACTCCTTTCACGTTGTTTTTCCCCATATTCACATTAATCTTCACAGGACTACTTCTTTTAACCGTAATTCAAAGATTAATATTTTCCTTCAAATCATTAAGCAAAAATGAAACGCACGATAAAAATTAATTACTAAATTTATTAGCGAAACCTTCATAGCGCTAATAATTGCTAATTTTCGGAGCGAAAGAATAAATTTTTTAAGGTTTGTCCTATTCTAAGATGTAGAAATAGACGATAATAGAAAAAAGCTGAAAAAATCATTCCAAAGAAAAGAAGAAGTGGCGGTAAAACCGGCTCAAGTAAGGGAAGCTATAACAATGTACAATGCAGTAAATGTGGCCGTTCTGTTCCTCGGAGTAAGGCTAAGGCAGTAACTAGGCGAACTTCTTTAGTTGATGGTAGAATGTATGCTGAACTGAAGAAGACTGGGACGATTATTCAATCCCCAACTACGAAAAAATATTATTGTATAAGCTGCGCTGTTCACAGCCATCAAGTTAGCCAACGAGATAAGCAATTAAGAAAAAATTAAGTTATATATTTAGTGCTTTAAAGAAAGAGGGCAATGAGTATATAATTTCGCATTCATTTTTATTTATAACTTCGATAATTGCTCTGATTAAATAGGTATCTCTTAATGCTTCGCTCGGATTGTAAATTTTAACCTTAGATGTAGGCTTAATTTTTAACGTGTAGTTTTCAGCGATTCCTATCACAGTTTCATCTGTTTTTAGAATGATTCCTAACAAGCCTAATTCGTAATGAGAGACTATGAAAAGATACTTAGAGGCACCGTTACTCTTCAACTTTTCAAAGTGAACTACTTCTAAGTAATCGTCTTGTAACTCTTTGGGAAGTTTGATATAAGGAACTATTTTTTTTTTCCCTGTAATGTAAGGGAAAGGTGTGTAAAAGAGAACATTAAAACTTGAAATCTTCTTGATTTGTTCGTTATATTTCTCTACATCTTTTACTGAATACGCTTTATTAAGCAAAACATCTAATTTATCAACCATAATATCTTCTGTAGAGTATCCATTCAAAACGGTCGCGATGTAAGAGCGTTTTAACTTTTCTATTAAGATATCGCTCCTGATTTTTAGTTTATAGTCAATACTGATTTCTAGAGCCTCGTTGTAAAGATTTGCAGCTAATTGGGAATGACCTAGTGCTAAAAAATAATCTCCAAGTTCACTAAAGACGATGATAGCGTCTAAAAAGTTCTTCTCCATATCCATGGCTGAAATTTCTTCCATAATCGCCATAGCCGTCTCGCCATCTTCACCTTGAATGTAAAGCGCTATACTTTTTCCAATTGCACATTTGAGTTTAAGGCGTTCGTCGTTATAGATATCAGCGAGTTCTTCCGTAAAATTATAAGCCATTATAGCATTATTGTAGAGCCCATGAAATAACAAGATCAGAGCCTTTACATAATTTAAAGTCAAACACGTTTGATGATTATGAATTATTGTAGAAAATAGCGCTGCTCTTTCCAAAGAATCTATAGCGTTATTTACTCTTCCTAAAGAAATTAAAATAAAGGCCCTTAAGAATTCCATTTTTGAAATTTCGCTACATATCAACTGTTCCACGATATCGTACTCCTTTAAATTAGTTAATTGACCAGAGGCTATTTGCAAAAGTGAAATTAAGAAACCATTCCCCTTCTTTAAATATTTCACAGCGTTTTTAGAATCGTGTTTCTCAATCGCTTTACGAGCTTCTTTTACATATTCGCGAGAGATTTTTAAATTTTCAAGGAAATTTATTATTCCAGATACGAGCTCCTCTTCACTATTTGCCAGTTTCTGGTTTTCAATATATTTTTCACAAATTGTGATTTCTTGCTCGTATTTGCTTGCACCAATTTCAAACTTGACGGGCTGTTTTTGACTATCCATATAATGTGCATCTTGGGTTATTATTGAATCTTGTGTCACACTAATCGCCTTTTCAATTAACCATGTTATTTTTTCTTCAGCAGGATAAATCTTAGAGCGTTCTATCATATAAGAAAGCGTGTAGTTCAAACTTTTCTTCCATGTGTTTTTGAAATAGCTCCGTAGTTGCTTATTAGAAATTGTTCTATGAATTTTTAATAGAAAACTGGACAGAGATAAAATGTTTATCTTTCCGTGGAAGAACAAATTAGCGTTTTTAACGAGTTTAAAATCGTCAGAAACTAAATTAATAGAACGATGATCATCACCAAGTAATTTCTGAGATAAAGATAACAAGGATAAATCCGGATCTTGAGCAGGAAAACGAATACCATGCTCACTAAGATCGTTTTTAATAGATTCAATTTCTAAACTTTCAATCTTTTCAACATTTATTACTTTTTGAAATTTTTCTCGAAAAGTAGTAGGCGCTTTAATTTCATCAAATACAACGGCGCTAATATAATATTTAAACCCTAAATCTGAACCTGCTTGTTCTAAATTTCCCAGAATATTTTTTGCTCTAATAGAATTCATACAAATAAAAAAATTTGCATCGAACACGATTATTTCATTTTTACTAGGCATAATTACGAGGAACTTTTTCTTTCATCTTAACGTAAAGTTAATTCTTTTAACACTTTTTAGATATTAATAATTATATTAAATCTCTTGTTTTTCAAAATCTAAGATTTGGTGGTTTTTTATTAGAATAATTAGTGTAATTGGGTATTCAGGGAGTGGAAAGACATATCTTATCGAAAATCTTATAAGGAAATTGAAGTTTGAGCTTAACCTTGAAGTAGGTGTGATAAAATATATACACGAACATCGGATCGACGAAGAAGGAAAAGATTCGTTTAGATTCTCTCAATCAGGCGCAGTTTTTTCCATTATAAAAAATAGATTTGATGAAAGTGCAATTTTTCTAAAGAAAGAAGTCATTTTAGACGATTTAATACAATGGCTTGATGACAGCCCCTTTAAATTAGATATGATTTTTTTTGAGAGTTTTAGGAATCTACCTTACCCAACTATTTTATGTGTAGAAGATTTAAATCATATAGGATCACAGTTGAATGAAAATATTAAAATGATATCTGGTATAATTACTACGAGTGATTTTGCTCAAGGTGAAGGATTATATCTGCCGGTAGTTGATGTCGAAAAAAATTTCAAAGAATTCTGTAAGATTTTTGAATTATTTACGGAACTTTAAGGATCAAGTTGGTTATTTCTAATCTTCCCAGATGACTGAGATTTGCTTGCATATAAACTCTAAGTCTTGAACATTTTTGATTTCTTTTGTGTTTTTTATAAAAAAATCTCTTAAAACTTCATAAGTCTTAGATTTCTTATTACTCTCTTCAATTAATCTGCGAATTTTTAAAATAAAATTATTTATTGGAATAATAATCCCATTGAGTATCCATTCTTCGAATATAAGCTGATTAGCTGAAGATAAAAAATTAAAAGTGACTACAAATCGGGCTATATCTTCATATTGGTAAAAATGCTTTTCCGGAATTTTTAGATGGTAATTTTCTAAATCCTTTAATAAGACATCCTTATTCATGCTAATAATATAATCGGGCCAAACATCGTCTGACACATTTAAGTCGCTGAATATAAATAATTCTAGTACTCTCAAAGCAATATTTCTCCCAATATATCGGCTTCTCGGGTCAATAAAGTTTTTAGAAGCTTGTCCTGGGAGTTTTCTAATAAATATTTTATCTATTAAGGTGTAGAGCATCCTACAGATATGATCAACAACTACTTTAAAACTCAAAGGTTCATTATTTGGGATTTCTTCTAAGGTTTTGTTTTCACTTTCAATTAAACATCTAATGCTTGTGTTCAAACTAGTTAAGAAAGCTCTAAAGAAGTCGTAATTAATCTGAGAAATATCTTTATTGAATATTATTTTAAAAACCAGATTTGGGTTTTCTAAATTCGAAATAATTGCGAAACTATCCAAAAATTCTTGAATATCTTTTACTGTATTAGCATTAATTTTGTTTTCTATTTTTTTATTAGTTTTATTCAAAGCAATTTTAAAGTCCTCCGGTAAAAACAACAGATCGCCAACTTCTAAAGCTTCTAAACTTCCGCTACCAAAAAAATATTTTGTATACAATAAAAACAAATTAAATTGAGCCTTTTGAGATGGTAAATTATTTGCTTGAAAAGTCGAGTATAAAGTTGATTTTTTGTCTATAAAATCAAAAATTCTAAGTAGGGAGTTTTTCTTTTCATTAGTATAATCAAAGTTCTGTAAAAATTCTTTTTTTATAATATCTAGTTTAGGAAAAACAGAGTCTTCTACTCTACTACAGACAAAATTCAAGAAATCTAATAACGGTGAAAAATTTTGGAGCAGATTACACTTTTTATAAAAGTAATATAACAGATCGACGAGTTTATCTTTGGCAAAAGAATATTCATTAAGTGCGATTTTGTATAATTTTTCTCTTCCTTCTAATAATTTATCTAAATATGTTTTTGGTACTTCTTTAAAATATTTCAAAAAGTAGTATAAATACATATTATAATAGTTGTCATACAATTCGTCGTGACTATTTTTGATCACTACTAAGAATTTTAAAGTATTCTTATTTTCACCATTTTTTAATATAGCTCCGTCTAACACAATATAAAATTTTTCTTCCAATAGCTTTCTTAGGATTACACCTAATATCGCTACTACTAGATAAAGATATCCAAATGGTGAAGTAATGCCATCAGCACTATCATTAAATGTCTTGCTGAATTCCTTAAAATAATCCTGTTCTTCGGGAGATAAGTAATAGCTATACTCTAAAAATAGTTGGTCGTCAGAAATCTTCTCTTTTATTATTAAGTCTAAGGAATTGGTATCAAACCCGCAAAAATTTTGCAGATAAAATTTAAAATACTCGTGAAAATATCGGAAAAAAAACGTACTATAAGTTTTCTTGATTATTCTATTTTGATTTTTAGATTTGAACTGTCCCCATTCTTTTCTAATTTCTTCTTTAAATTCGATAAAGGAATTGTTTTTAGATTCTAAAATGTCAAAAAAAACGTGGGAATTCATTTTAAGAGTTAATTCTTTCCCTCTTGCTTTCTCTCCGATGGATTTCAGTATCGTAAGTAATTCCTTGTTTACCAAATTAATCAGATTTTAATTTAATAAATTATTCGTATATTTTTAGTTAAAACAACCCTTAATTATAAAAATATAAAATACTGGTATATATTAAAAGTGAAAATCTAAAAATAAAAATCTTAGTAAAAGTGCAAAAGCTAAATATTTATCTTAAAAATGCAAATTTGATATTGATTAGCTAAATAATTACAAAATTTTAGTAATTTCGTCTACTTCAGTATAACTCATTTGCGATTTCTTATGATTTTCATCAAGAATTAAATACTCCCTTTTTTCTGAAGTAAAATTTCCAATCACTCCAGAACTAATCCCATTCTTTCTTAATAAATTAATTAAATCTTCAGCAAATTCATCATTGATTGAAATTAAAAGAGAGCCAGATGAAATTGTGCTATATGGATTTATTTTGAAAACTTTACTTAATTCCAATGGTTCTGGTAAAACATTTATTTGTTCTTTTTTGATTAATAAGCCTAAATCAGACGCGATTGCTATTTCGGCAAGACCGCAAAATAATCCCCCTTCAGTCAAATCATGCATAGATGTTAGAAGAAAATTATCGTTGGATATTAAAGCTTCATTATAGATGCTAATTCCTGGATTGTAAAGGTATTTTTTACATTTTTTAATAAATTCATCATCAAAACCTTTTTGTTTTAGAATATCTTCTTTTTCACGAGCGATAATGGCTGTGCCTTCAATAAAAATTCCCTTGGTTAGGATAATTGAATCGTTTGCATGTGCCCCTGAAGATAAAACTAGTTGTTCTTTCTCAACTTCGCCAAGAAGAGAACCAATTACTATTGGTCTATCAATTCCCGATGTAATTTCTGTGTGTCCACCAACAACAGTTATTCCTAAAGATTTGCATGTGTCATGGATGTTTTTAAAAATATACTCGATTAAATCTTCATCAATTAGACCTGCAGGTAATAATATAGTGGATTGAAACCATTTAGGTGTGGCTCCTGTGCAAACAACATCGTTAACATTAATGTTTACAGCATAGTATCCAATTTCACCAGTTACAAATGTTATTGGATCTGTTTTAGCGACTAAATATTTATCGCCCATATCTATTACAGCAGCATCTTCTCCTATTTGTGAGCCAACAACGACTCTACTATCTTTTAAATGGGTAGTTGATACAAAATTTTCCAACATCTTATTGAGAAATTTATGCTTTAATTTACCTATATGGAATTTATTTTGATTCTCTCTCATAGCCTTAAATTATAATTAGAAATATTTATTATTTAAATATAGGAGAAACTACAAAAAATTTGTGAAATTTACCAATTCAAGGCTTTTTTCAAGTATCTTTTTTAGAATTAGTAAAATTCAACATTAAAAATTGGACTTAAATAAATTTATATAACTTTTACAATCTATTTTATACATAGTATTATTTATTTAAATTGAAAATACACTTGTAAAAAAAAGTTGATTAAGATCGGGTTAGGTAAGGCGCTAGGTTTCAGTTTACTAGCATTTATTGGTCTAAATTTTCTGTTCATTATAATCGTTTATACGGTTAGCAGCGAATTAAATTTGCTCTTTTCGGCTATAAGTAGCGAACCTCTAATCATTATTTTAGTATTTTTTGAACCTATTAGTTTAATGCCTGGAACTGTCATAAGTTTGATGTCTATTCAAATTTCTTTAGGCGCTTTTGATGCTATGTTAATTCAAAGCATTGGATTTATAGTTTCTCCATTTGTTGCGTCATTAGTTGCGGGACGAACTGGAGACGGGAAAGGGGGTAGTTTTGGAGGTTGGATGATTGCTGCTTTAATCGGCTCTGCGGCTTTGAGTGTTTTAGCCTTCATTCAGTTAGCTGATCCCCTTATGGCAATTATTGGATTTATATTAAGTGGGGCTGTAAACGGCATTTTTTACGGTTGTTTCGCGCTATTATTTGCGAAGGCAGAAATGTATTAAGTGATTAACTTCCTGCTTTTTTTTTCTTTTTATGTTTATGAGCGATAATCGAATATATTCCAAAGAGTAGAGTGAAGAAAACAAAGATAGCAAATAGTCCTCCTGCTTGTAGGATTTGCATCTCTTCTGCAACAATTTTTGGAACAATTTTTGAAACCTGAACATATATTTTCATTATTATAAGAAATAATGCTATAGTATCTACTTTAAGGATTTTTAGCTTGGTTTGGATGTAATCAACTCTACTATAAACCGTACCCAAGATATATAAAAATAGTAAAGCATCAATGAGAAATGAAGTAATGGCATATATAGGATCACCTGATTCAGTGCTGAAAAAGATTCCATATAAATAATCAAAAAGTATGTATAAAGCGTAAAAAAGAGTGAGCAGGAAAAACAGAGTTATGTATGCTGAAAACTTCTTTGTTATAATTAAACGAATAAAAACAATCCCTAATAAACTTACATTTACCCAAAACATTATTTGAAGCATTCTTATCACAATAAGGAGCAATATTGTTGGTGTAAAACTGAAGAAAATTACTGTAATTCTAATTATCCACAAATTTAAAAAACCAAAAAGGCAAAATTCAAGTATTCGAGTTATTATCCGAGACTTCTCCTTTTTATAGAGAAAATCATCTATCTTTGTAGATGAATCCATGCATATTTTAAATGCAAAGAAAGCTGTAAAAAATTGATTAATGGTAAGGGGAATAATAAAATATAATTCAGAGGTGGGGAAAAAAATAGAGCGATTTAAAATAAATGTTAAAATTATCGAAACCACATAAATGATAACGAAGAACCACTTGTTCATTTCTTCAATTTGTTTAAAGAAGGAGATGAGAAATAAAATTATGACAAAATATAATAAACTTCCTCCAAATATTAATATTGATAAGCCTAACACTTCACTGGGTAAGAATTTAAAAGAAATAATCAGAATCCAAGTTAGAATAAATGAGCTTATAATAAAAATGTATAATGGTTTTTTAAATACGCCCTTAAGTCCAGCTATAAATCCCATACAAAATCAACCATTCTTAAAGATGTTTTTGGACGTTATTCAATTTAACTTTATTTATCTAATAATTTGCTGTTATTTTAGATTTTAGTTCTGCATTATTAATCCATTAATATATCGTTAGCTCTTAATTTAATATTAGAAAAACAATAGTATATGCAAAATTGAGATTATAGCCCTAATTACCCTCAAAAATAGACAATTTAGTAGGCATTATAGCAGATTACCGACAAAATTAGAAACAGCACTTCAGTTTCAAAAACAAGGGGTTTAATTAAATAAATTTATAAATCTAAGTGTTAAAAATTGAGTTCAGGAAAAGCGGATATAAACTATACTATGGAAATATTAGAAGGAACGGAAGTTTATGATTTCTCTCGTGAGCCCGTTTTTGAAAAATTAGATATTAACAGTTTTACAAATACAAATTTTGACAATAAACTAACAAAGTTTTATGATAAGATCATCAATATCCACTTCTTTTTATCTAACAATAAAGAGTTAACTAATAATCAAAAGTTAGATTATTGTACTATTGAACGATATTTTATGAAACTCTACTTAAGAGAAATGATGAAAAAAAAGTAATCCTATTATTCTTCTTTATATAAATTTTCATTATTGTGTGATTTTAAGAATTCAATGTAATCACAATAAAGTGATAAGCTTTTTGCAGCGTCTCTTAACGATAGAAAGTAGAGCACTCGTTCTTCATGAAGTATTTTTTTAACTGTTGAAAAGCGTTGCGCAAGTTCGGAAGAGTCGGCAATGCTAGGTAAACAAAACATAAATGGTTTCTTTGTTGATTTCTGGATTTCTATCATGCGTTTAAATACATGAGTATAGATAAAATGTGGCCATAAAGGAATCACGATTATATCAATGTTAGGATCAGCAACTACAACTTCAATACACTTAGCAAATACATCTAAGATAAAACCAAGTGCGCCTAAATCCACAGGATTCTTCACATTTACATTTTCATATGGAAGTATTTCACTAATTTTCTTTTGTGAATTTAAAGTTAATTCCGGTATTTTTAAATTATGAAGACCAAATAAATCTGTTGTGTTAACACTGGATCCTCCCCCCGGGGTTATAATTCCTACATTTCTACCTTGAGGGACATATTTTGGAAATAATAATTCAAAAGTTTTAATAGTATTCCAAAATTCTTCGTTATCTTTAACTATAATTGCACCGGTTTGCTTCGCCATTGAATGCCACAACCTTAAATCACTTGCTATGGCACCAGTGTGGGAAAACGCTGCTCTCGAGCCATCGTCAGTATAACCTCCTTTCCAAATAATAACTGGTTTGCTTTTTGTAGTTTTTTTCAACTCTATAAAGAATTCGTGGCCCGTAGCAGAACCGAATGACTCTAAATAAGCGGCGATTGCTTGAGTTGTGGAATCTCTGTGATAATGTTTCAGAAAGTCATTGCAATTCAAGTCTATTTGATTACCAAATGACACCCCGTACCTAAACCTTATATCTCTTTTATACCCTACATCTAATAACTGGCTCATATGCCCCCCAGATTGAGACATGAATGAAACTTGCCCAGGAGTATTCTTTTTTGCGCCGAACGAAAATGCCATACCTTCAGCTGCGTTGAATGGTCCTAAACAATTCGGACCTATAACTCTCGTATTGGATTTTAATATGATTTGCTTTAATTCTTTTTCTAACTTTAAACCCGCTAGATCCCCCGTTTCAGAAAAACCAGATGAGAAAATTATTACCCATGGAACATCCTTCTCTACACACTCTTTTAAACTTTGGGGAATAAATTTAGTTTTAACAGAAATATAAGCAGTATCTATATGATGCGGAATATTTAAGACTGATTTATAGCATTTCCAATCAAGGACTTTATCATATTTTGGATTTACAGGGAAGAATGTGTCTTTCCATTTCGAAGTTTTAAACGCTGATAAATATAACATAGCCCCAAAAGCAGATTTTTCGCTAGCTCCTATAAAAGCGATATTGATTGGATGAAACAAGGTTTCGAACTTTTCAAAATCGAAATCTTTGACTGGCATTCATGTATGAAAAAATAGCACCAGATTTATTTTTTCTGATATTTTAGATTTTATTGCCCTTTATAAGTTGGTCTCAGTGTTTAAGAACAAAACCCAATATTAACAATGAAAATTATGACTCTAAATCGTCATTCTTTTTTCCATAGAACAAATCTGGATAAACTGGTTCAAAATTCTCGTTAAATAATTTGTGATTCCGCCATCTCTTATCCTTGTCGTTCCAAATTAGGTTGGTTAAAGGGTTATAGGACTCCAAAAATTTCAAACCTTGAAAAGTGGAATTAATTAAATCTTTACCATTGGTTAAATCGTGCAAAATTAAATAGTAATCCAATTCCATGTATTCAAATATTAAGTCGAAAAGTTTCTCAAACTCGTCGAATTGGCAATCGGGAAAATATAATTTAATCACGAAACCTTTTTCAAATTTTACTACCTCATCAAATCCATGAATGTAATACTCTCCTTCCATTTCATAAATGAATCCTATGTTAAAAAAGTTAAAAATCTTAAGTATTGTCTGGTTTAATTCTTTTTTAACATTTGGTAAAATTATGGTATATTCTTCAATTATATCTAAATTCTTTAAAGATATATAAGGTAAAATCAAACTCTTTTTTAATAATTCAGTTATACTACTATTTATTTTAAAATAGCGTTTTGTTAAGTAAGATTTTATATCTAATGGTTTCCAGTTATAAATCTGAGATAGCGCTTTAAATTCAGAGGAAGTGGGTCCGAAATAATTTGAAATGTTTAAATCACCAACATTGAACTCTTTTAAATCAGGAATTTGGATTTTATAATCAGGATTAAACAAAATATTTTGGAAATATACCTTAAACCGATTTGGGTAAAGATCCCAACCTTCAGTGCTCAGATTGTGATCAAAATGCAGAATTTGATAGAACTTCTTAATGAAAAATAAACAATATTCTCTAATGATTTTTTTCGATTTGGTTAACCAATTTAAATACGAAGATATGCCAGGGTTGCGATATGGAGAAATGTATTGTAATATTAAAGAATTCGAGTTATCAAACTGGGCGGGAAAACTAACCGATTGGAACGAGTTGTTCATTAAAAGTTTAAAATCAATTTGATTGATATCTGTGGGATATATATACAAAAAATACTGACTCATACCAAAACTCTGAAACGAGGGTATAAAATCGATTGATTTAATAAAATTTTTAAAGAAGAATTTTTCTTGGGATTTTTTAAACTCCCTAAGATCTAATAAGGATTCATTTAACTTACGATGAAATTCGAAAAGATTATGTAATTTATCTACACTTAAATCTACACTTTCACCTCTGATGCGATCCTCAACAGATTTAACAAGATAAGATAGCTCATTTTCTTCTGACCAAAATATATTTTGGTGAATAGTTTTTGCTTCTAAGAGTGGTTTTTGTACTTCACCAAGAATACCTCTGACATTCAAAAAATACTGTTCAAAAATATCTTTAGTGTAAAAAAATTCTTTTTGTTCTAAATCGTAAAAATCTTTTCGTGAAAAAGATTTTTGAAGGCCGCTCCACCCGTATCTTTTAACGCTTATTAAATTATCTTCAAAAATGTTTTTGAATATTGAAATAAGTATGCTTTTTTCTTCGCTATTTAAATATGGGAGAAACAAACCTGCGTACAATATATCATTATGACCGATCGCCCTTCTTTTTGCAATATATGAAACATACTTCAGTTTTTCAACAGTTTCTGCATTGTTTTTTAGTAATAATACAAAAAAAAGGGTCATAGAGGGTTGGATACTAAACAATAAATTAGGTTTAATTACAGGTGGAATGTTATTCAAGAAATTATCTAGCTTTTCTTCAACCAACTGATATGTTATATCAGATATTGCGTAGCTTTCGTACGAACTTTTTAATTTTTTTTCCTTTGATTTAAAAATGGTGTTTAGCAAGGATTTATTTTGTACAATCATTCGAATAGATTGTAAGTTAAAAATCTTCAAGTCGTAACAAGTGCTAAAGATTTTAAAAAAATTGTTAAATTTGTTTATTTCTTTTTCAAAACTCTCTTTTGACTTAAAATAAATTGGGAGGAATTCTTTAAATATCGTCCTTCTAATCAACGAATTATTAAAAGTAATATTTCTTTCAATGGAAGAGGAGACACCATGTCTTTTAATATATTCAAGAAATTCGAAAACACTCTTGATGAAAGGATTGTTTGATAGGATATCTTTAATTAAATCAAATATAATGATATATTTAGAGAGCATATTTTTTATGTAAAAAAATCCAAACGATTCATTTGTTTTTAAGAATTCTAAAAATAGATCTCTCAGTTTTGGTGATGATTGAATAATTAACAGATTAGACTTTAAGTTTGTGATAAATTTCCTTTGACTAATAACCTCGTTAATAAGGTCTGACTTCAATACTTTAAGAGATCCCGCTTTTCTTTCGAAATTAAATCCATATTGGGAATAATAACGGATTCTGTCAATTATTAACCAATCAAGAAGCGTTAATTTCGATCCATATACTTCTTGTCCATAATCCATTGAATTTACTAATTCGTATTTTTTTTCATATAATGCATTTTCATTATTAACTATGGTTTTTTTATTATGATATTCACGAAAATAATTTAAGTTAACAAAGGATTCAGCTTTTTCAAAATTCATAAATTTTATTTGAAGGATATATCCATTATCTTCTAATTTCCTTAAGAAATTTTGTAAGTCAGCAAGATATTGATTTGGAATAACGAAAAAACCATCTATTTCATACGCGAAACTATTTCTACATTCCTTAAGGACAACAAAAAAAGGCAACTCGTTAATAACTTGGTGTATTTCTGATCTTTTTATAACTGGATTGAATTTTATGTAGCAATTATTCGAGAGAATATTTAATGCTGGCCAGTTTACTCTATAACTAGGCGATAAAGTACTAAATTGTTTAATCCATTGCATGTTTTCTGTAAATTTATTTAGACTTAGAGGGGTTTGAATGAGCCCCTGTTCTTTGAATTCTTTAAAATAATGTTGATAGTCCAATAACGCCGTATAGTATTGAACTTCGTCGAAGATTTTAACGAGAACTCTTATTGTTTCAATAATTTCATCATTAAACAGCGATTTTGATGATAATAATAGGTATTCTTTGAAAAAAATAAGATAGAAATCTTGTTCTTTTTCACTAATGATTTGGATATTTCTTCGAATATACTTAAAGAAATATATAAATGGGCTATCAACTTTTTCAGAACTTGATTCTTGTTTTAAAAAAATTTCTAGGCGATTTAACTCCCCTGAGAGGAACTCGTAATCAACTAGTTTGCTTCCTATTAGCAAGTTCCATTCTTTAATAGACTTTAGTTTTTCGAGGTCGATGACGACTTTTTGATTAATGAAAATATCAATGAATTTCATTTGAGAGGCTTGTAATGGAACAAAACATTTATATGCCTCCCTCAGCAAAATAATTGGGATAAATCTATAGAAATTACGGTAAATATGAATATTTAACACTTTATTGTCATAAAATCTATCCACTCCAACAGAAAAAATATCTGTTTGTAATTTAGAATCAACCTTTTCTTCATCCTTAATGGAAATATCAATTCTATAATCAATTGGTTCTAAATTGAGATATAATTCAATTTCTTGAAGTAAATCATTAAAAAATGAATCTAGATTTTCTGCCAATCTTTCTACTGGAGTATTGATTAATAAATCAATATTTAGCTTTCTCATCTAATCTCTTTAGAAATTTAGAATTATAAATTTATTTGGTATTACCACTTATATATTTTTTTATGTCGCTAATTTTCAAATTTAATGCTTTCTTACTTTTTTTTAAACTATTTAAACTACTCGTATGTCCCACTTTCTTTTCTTTAAGTTTAAATAGAAAGGTTATGAAATATTGTTGATACAGAAAGGTTCTAAAGAATCGCAAGTAATATTAAGAGCGATTTAAGTCATCATAAGTTTCATTTCACAATAAATTTGTTGAGGTAAGATGTTAATGCCAAATTCAGGAATTATACCTTAAATTGTTCTCCCGCATTTAGAGTTATCACATAGCTCTAAGCGGGAAAACCATATTTTTTCTCTTTTTTTGTGAGTATGATGCGAGATATCTGGTAATGTTTGGTCTTTGATCAGGTTATCTAATAGTAAAGGAATTTGTAATTTAGTTAATTAAACCAATTAAATCAAGTAAAATACTCAGGATAGGAAAAAAACTATTAATTAAATTCTTTAATTTGTTTGATTTTATTTACCAATACGAGAGTTAACTGAATTCCACAAGAAAAAGCCAATAAGATTGAAGAAAGAGAAATTAATATTTCCACACTGAAAGAAGCAGATAACGATGTCCCTATAGGAATAAAAACAATATTTGCGATTGATTGGGACATTACCAAAATCTGATACACAAAAGTTTTATATCGCGAGTTCACTGAAATAGTTTGAGCAATAGATACAAACATATAATTGGCTATATAACCTGCAAACGCAAGACCACATTGAATCATTAAAAACATTGGGAAATTTGAGAACGGTAAAAGAACAAGGAAAAATAAATAGAAACAACAAAAAATAAAGAGTAAAAGGATATTACTTCTTTTTTTAGCGATTCTTGAAGCAAATAGATATCCAAGAAGTGAAAATATCGTGATTACGTAGTAAAATGCAAAGTAAAATCGTAACGAAGACTCATTATATCTATTAAAAACCCATGAACTTACTAACGATAAAAAGATAAGATCTGAAGAGGCTAAAAAGAAACTGATAAATAGAAAAACTCCAAATATTAAAAACCCTGTTTGGAATTTCTCATTTGTTTCTTCGTTTTTAGTATCTAAACTTTTGTTTTTTAAGTTTATTTTCTTGAATATAGTGTTATTTCTCAATAACAAAACTGTAGAGAGTAATGGTAATGTCAATAACCAACCAATCATGAAGAACAATTCCCATTGCAGCAAAGAGTAAACATCTTTAATAATAAAATCGAAAACCAACGATACTATTAGGAAACTAACTCCTGTTGCCCCGTTTACGATTAGTATCATATGGTGTTTTATTTTTTTCGATTCCACGCTTAGTGTAAGGAATATCTTGCTCATTATTGTACGAATAATCATCCTGCTAAGAAAATAGATGCCCAAAAAAATTCCATACAATAATAGGATGTTTTTATTAACAAGAAAGATTGAGAAGCACGAACATAATAAAATGACGCAAAGAAATACAAAGGTTTTATGATTTCGTTCAGATTCTATATGAGCATCAAGAATATAGGCAAAAAAAGGCGTTAGTATTAACGACAGGTACCCAAAGAATTGGATGAATGCTAAATTGTTTCGATTAACATCTAAAATTTCGTAATAAAACAACGGAATGTATAAAACAAAATACACTTCAAAAACTCCCAATGTGAAATAGACTAAGAAAAAAATTCCATACATCTTTTTAACATTCATCTAAAGAGCCTTAACATTTTATTTCTACCTATAGAATAGATATATAGATTATTTTTAGGATTTCTATATTTAAAGAAAAAGGTTTTGTAACCATTTAAAGCTAAATGACTTAGAAGAGGAACTAGCTGATACTGAGGACTCTCGAATTTAATATTAAAAATTTCGAAGTTTAAATATTTTCTAATTAAAATTATAGTGTCTCATCATCTCACCTTATCTTGAGTGAGAGAACTACGAGAAGATTTGAGCTCAACATTGAATTGTTTCGCAAAAGTTTTTTCTTTTTCTATAAAATCAAACTTCTCGAAAATTCTCTCATTATATTAATAATATCTTAAAATTATATTTTTCAAACAATAATGCGTGGATTTTTAAAAAAACAAATTTTTAATGTAAATTCAGACTACACTAACTATAAAAAAATAATAAATAATTATTTAAAAAGGCACAATTTAAAATTTTGGAGAAAGGAAAATGGGTAGACCTAGTCCATTAGAAATTTATGCTCTTTTAGACAAAAGTAATTGTCAAGACTGTGGTAGAGATACTTGTATGGCATTCGGTACAGATTTACTCGAACGGAAAGTCACAGTCCAAGATTGCACGCACCTGATGCAGGATCCAAAACAAGCAAAAAAACGTGAAAAATTAATAGCTCTTGCTTCTCCTCCGCAAAAATCAGTTGTGATTGGAGTTGGTGAGCGTCAATGTATAATTGGGGGCGAGGAAATTCTTAATCGCCATCAGCTTACGTATTATAACGAAACAGCAATATTCATGGAAATTGCAGATGATGATCCAGATCTGGTAAAAACAGCTAAATACTTAACAGATCTAGTAATTGAAAGAATGGGAGATGTGTTAAGAGTAAACGGGATTACATTGAGATGTGTATCAGGTGATGCTGAACAATTTAAACTTGCTGCAAAAAAACTTACAGAGGCATCAGATCTCCCCGTAATGCTAGCATGTATGAATTTAGATATCTTGCTCGCTGCTGCCGCTGAAATTAAAGATTATAAACCTTTACTTTATGCTGCAACTAAAGATTCGTGGGAACAAGTAGGTAAATTTGCGGTTCAAAATAATTTACCTATCGTAGCCGTCTCAAATGACTTAGATGAATTGATGTCATTAAGTGCTTCTTTACAGAAACTTGGAGTAAAGGAAATAGTTTTAGACGCTATGACTGTTTTTGGTCCAGGAAATTTAGCTTTAACTTACGATAATATAATGCAATTGAGGATTGCTGCAATTGATAAGGAAGACGCAAACGCAAGCTTCCCTATTATGGGATTACCCGCTGCATATTGGAGCCAAGTGAAAACTGATGACGGAAAGAAGCTTTGGGAACATCAATACCAAGAGATTATTATGGCAGCGATCATGGAATCCATAGATACAAGTCTTATTGTCCTCCATAGTGGTAAGGAGGAAGAAGATATATGGGTTTTATTAGCAATTATGACTTTAAGACAGAGCGTATTCAGCGATCCTCGTATCTATCCTACAACGGATCCTGGTTTATATGAGATTGGAGAGCCAACTAAAGAATCTGCTATTTTTGTGACTTCGAATTACCGGTTAACCAAAATTCCTGTAGAAATAGATATTAAAGGAGCAAATTTAAATGCATATCTTTTAGTTGTGGATTCAGAAGGCATTGGTATTGAATCAGCTGTAGCCGGAGGTCAATTTAGTGCAGGAGCAATCGCGGAAGCGGTAAAAGAATTTGGAGCGTTTGAAAAGGTGAACCATCGCATTTTAATTATTCCAGGTATGGCTGCACGATTAAGTGGAGCCTTAGAAGACGAAGCCGATGCCTATGTAGTAGTGGGTCCTCGGGATAGTTCTGGAATTGGAAAATACATGAAGGAACAGTGGAAACCTGAAGAATTTATGAAAATTTACGAGGATTTGAAGGAGTAGTTAATTTTATTTTTTACTTTTTTTATATTTTTCACCTGATTATTTTTAAAATAAAGAATAAATCAAGTTTGGAAATAATTCTTTAACGCTTTTTATTATTAGTGTTTTCGTTGTGTTTCCGCGTCGTAATTCTTCAGCAGAATGGTTTCCTGTTAATACTCCTATAAATGGCGCATTTATGTTTTCAGCAAGAGCCCTATCTTTGGGATGATCCCCAATAATCACAATGTTATATTCGCTATAATTTTTTAGAAAATGTTTTTTTAGGTTAGGGTCTAACTTACTCTTTACATTTTCGCTTTCCCCTATGATGTATTCAAAGTATTTAAAAATGCCTAAAATCTTTGTAATTTGGACTGCCAGATCTTGCCTTTTTGAAGTTAT
>JAEOTS010000034.1 GCA_016839745.1 Promethearchaeota archaeon | reverse complement strand
TTCTTAGACAATTGGGAAAAAGAAGGTGTCGAAATTGAAGAAATTGAAACTACAAATGAAAATAATATTGTTTCGATCCCTAAATCGATTGGATTAGAATACGAAAAACAAATGGAACATTCAACCGAGAGCAGGGAGATTCCTACCCAAGCTACCTCTACATCTGAAAGCAAGGAACCACAATTTAAAGTATATGAAGATGAGATTCCTCCTGTTCCCCTTGAAGATTACACTCCTATGGAAATTGAAGAGGACGAGAGTATTCACGAGCCCCAAATAGTCCAAGAAACTCCAGTTGTCCAAGAACAACCTTCTCAAGGCGAAATTCCTTCCCTAGAAGACCTTCCTCCACCTGATTTTAACGTAGAATTTGGAGAAGCAGCTTCTGAATACGATACCGAATTTGTTTTAGACAAAGAATCAGAAGCTTTTGAATCCGTTTTAAAAGATTTAGGATGGGATGAAGAAGAAGACTAGGTAAAAAATTTATTGGAGCTTATTATTTTCACTATTTAAATCATCTCATCTCCAATTATAATCATATAATTAATAAATATTAAATACATTTTTATCTAATTTTAATGTAAATTGAAATTTATATAAAAAACTTAAATTAAAAATAGTGATCTAAAATGAATGAAATAGAAACAATCCAAAGAAATGAAACAACATCGCTTCGGAAACTTAATTATAGTGCACCTAGAATTTCAAGCTCAATCGTTCTTGGAATTGAGGGGTTCGCCCTATTTGCTCTTTATTATCTTGGATATGGAGTACCGTCATTACTCGTTGGATTTGCTCAATCCATGGGATTTCTTTCTATAGCTGCTGCTCAATTTTTCTTTGGGTGGATAAGTGATGCAAAATACACAAAATGGGGTAGAAGAAAACCATACATCTTAGTACTAGCTCCTTTACTTGGATTATCTTTTATTTTTCTTCTGCTACCTGGATTATTTTTACCAGATTTAAACGATAAAAATGCGCTTTTTATTTGGTTACTGATATGGGACATCGTTTTTAGAGCATCTTATTCTGTAACAACACCCTATCAAGCTTGGATGGCAGAACAATTCCCCGTAAATGAGCGACCACATGTTTCTCAATATCAAAATACTATGAACTATATTGGAAACGCAGTAATGCTTCTTTTTACTCTGTTAATCTTAACACCCGCGTTTGAAGATATAGCTCTTACTCCTGATGTAACTCCCGTCTTAGTTTTATTCCCAGTTTTGATATTTGGGATATTGGTTATACTTTTTTATGTATCTATAGTGTTTTCAATGCCGACAGAACCTCATTTTAAGATGGATACAAGACTTCTAAAGAATTTGTTAAATATCATAAAAAATAAAAATTATATGAAAGTTATATTTATGCAAGGATTTGCGAGTTTTGCTTGGTCAATCATCACTACCGTAATGTTAACATTCACGCAAACAGTATTAGGGTTAAGTGGAACTAATTATTACATTGTAGCAGTAGCTTTGGTAATAGGTTTTGTCATTTCTTTATATGTTTGGAGAAAACGAATTCAAAACCACGGTAAAAAGAAATCGCTCTTATTATTATTTCTATTTGCGATAATACTTCTACCAACTACCTTAATCGGATTAATTCCTTTTGCTTCGAATATCATTTTCGGGATCATCTTTATTCTTATAGTAGCAGCCTCACTAGCAGGATGGAATCTCTTCCCCTATATCTATAAGGCAGATATAGCTGAAGATGAAGAGAAACGTACAGGAGAGCTAAAAGCAGGATTATATGATGGATTCCCAAGTATAATCCTAAATATTTTCCAAGCCTTTGGTCCTTTGATTATTGGAGCAGTTTTATCATTACCAGAGATTACAGTTGGAGCTTTGACATATTCTATTGGTTTAGTCATATGGGGACCAATATGTTCCTTAATACTTATTGTAGCATATTTTTTTACGAAAAAGTTCGTAAAACTTGACTTTGACTGGGAAAAAGAATAATTATACCACTAAACTCTCTTTTTTTTTTCTAAACCTATTATAAGATCATTAAAAACAAAAGCAATACCTAATTATTTTATTAAAGGATGACTATTTTTGAAAAAGTTTTAGAGATTTACCAAGAATATTACATCTGCTTACATTGTTTAGGTAGAATGTTTTCATTGCTAGGGACGGATACAACCAACTATGATAGAGGTAAATCTCTTCTTTTAGCAATGACTATGGAAAATCACAGAGTTTATTTATCAAGACATGAAAACCATGACCAAGCAATTGTTATATTAAAAATCCTAGCGGAAAAAGCTAGGTTCAATCCTGCTCTTAGTGTTTTGGAAAGAGAAGGAATAGAGTATAGTAAACGCAACCTACCTGAAAAATGCTATTTATGTAACGATATTTTTAGTGATGTTCCCACTTATGCTAAAATTGCCTTAAAAAGCTTAAACAATCTAGAATTTAAAAATTTTCTCGTAGGAACTGCTCTCAATTCACAGATCGTTAATAAAGAAGACAATTTTAAAGCACATTTTAATTTGTTAGATTCAGAGTCGTTTAAAAATCACTTCAATAGAGAAGTTGGGAAAGAATTATCCCTTATTCTACAAAAACCTTCAGAATTTACAAATCCGGATATTACAGTTATCTACACTCTTGGATTTACATCATCAGAAGTAAATCTGGTAATAAGATCAACTTTTGTTAAGGGTAGATATAATAAATTTATTAGAGGAATTCCACAAACTCATTGGGATTGTAGGGCGTGTAGAGGAAAGGGATGCGAATTGTGCAATTTTTCTGGGAAACAATATAAAACTAGTGTAGAAGAATTAATTAGCCCTGAGTTTATAAAAGAAGCTATAGCAGAAGGTTCAAAATTTCATGGTGCAGGAAGAGAAGATATTGATGTGAAAATGTTAGGGAAAGGCAGGCCTTTTGTTTTAGAATTAAAAAATCCGAAGGTTAGAACAATAGATCTAGAAAAACTTCAGAAAAGAGTTAATAAAAGAAATAAGAATAAAGTAAAAATTACAGATTTAGCATATAGTAGTAAAGAGCAAGTTAAAAACCTGAAATTTAACGCAGAAAATACCAAAAAAGTTTATAGAGCCTTAACATCGTCGCTCGAGAACATATCAAAAGAGAAATTTGAAACTTTATTAAATGAATTAAAAATTACATTTGAAAATCAAAAAATTCAGCAAAGAACACCCAATAGAGTCTCTCATCGTCGTGCTGATAAAATTAGAGAAAAAAAGATTTTTCAAATAGAAGGAAAATTCATTAAACCTAAAGTATTTGAATTCATTGTTGAGGCTCAAGGTGGGACTTACATTAAAGAAATTATAAATGGCGATAATGGAAGAACAAAGCCCTCCTTTACAGAAATCTTTGGTTTCCCTATTGAATGCAAAAAACTAGATGTTCTAAAGATATATTAACTAACTTCTTAAAGACACTAAATCAAAAAATAAATAAATTATGTATCACATATTATCAAAACTAGATTTTTTTATTAAAAATAAATCAAAATAGTGTAGGGAAGTAATTTGAC
>JAEOTS010000033.1 GCA_016839745.1 Promethearchaeota archaeon | reverse complement strand
CGCATGTTATATCTTTCAGAATCTCCATACGGATTTAATCTCTGAATGTAGTGTTTCTTGCCGAGGATGGGAAAAAGTTCGTACACTTCCTCACTTAAATTCATTTTAGGTTCAATTTCCTTTAGTAAAAATTGCTCCAATTCCTCCAGAAATTCCCTCTCCTCTTCTGTTATAAGTGGAATAATAAAATTATTAAAAATTTTATAGATATTTTCAGTCCTTAATTTCTTTTTTATCTCTTCATCTAAAATATCCACGCCCGTAATAATTTTCATTCATACATCACCTTCCATTCTATTACGATTAAGTTATTTAATTGTTCCTTTACAAATTAAAACATCATTTATCCAATAATTAATTGTGGGAAAAAAGTTAAATTTTAAAAATTAACAGAGTAGATAAATTTGATGAAGCCTTACTTAAGCTTCTGAAGTAATGAAATTTAAAGGTGGGGGTCTTAATCTAAGTTGCAGTCCATTTTTCATAATTAGCGACTTCTTCTTCGTTCACGGTCTGGGTGGGATGACCCGCGTGAGCTTTATCAAACAGTGATAACTCTCTACTGTTATTAAAATCATTCTCACGGATGGGTATGTATTGCTTACATTTAAAGCATAATTTAACTCTCATCAAGCTCACCTTCTATAATAAAAATCGATCCAATACATTGACAATAATATCCATATTTAACTCTTGTGATAATTAATCACAATTTCTCGAAAAACACTGCAATTATACTCTTCGGAGAAATCAAGGGGACTTTAATTGCGGGAATAATTTGGCTCGTATGGAATCTCTAATTCTTCCTTTTTTTTTGTATTTAAATTAATATGACTTAGATTTAATAATATACTTCAGAATACTAAATTACTCTTTGAATTTCTGTTATTTCACTATTTATATGAATTTCACTGATTCGAAAAAAAAATAGAAAAAGAGAATTAGGTTTAAATTTTTGATTCTTCTTCAACATTTATAGCATCTGCTTTTACTTTTACCGTTGCTACAGAATCCAGAATCTTTTTATGAAAAACTGTTTCAATATCTACCATATTTTTAAGAATGGTTTGCATACCTTCTAATTTTACTTTATTGAAATCCTCGGTCGCTACTTTTACATCGCCTTCTTCTTTAGCAGCTTTATTTTTTGCAGCTTTTAATTCCGTTTCAGCTGTTTGGATTTCGTTTGGCTTTAATTTTTCTTTAGGTTTGCTTTGGATTTTACTTAGATGTTTTTCAGCTTTTTCTAACTCTCTCGTAGCTTTTTGAGCTTCATCCTGTTCAGTTTGGAGTTTTTGTAGGCCAATTAAAAGGTCGTTGAGTGGTGCTATATATTCTTCCCGGAGTCTTTTGACTTTTTCCGTATTTTCCTTTTCAATAATCTCAAATGTAGAAGCTAACGACCCTACTGCCTTTCCCAACGAAGGAGTCTCCGTTTCAGCATAGCCTTTTAATGCAGCAACAGTTTTTTTAATTTCCTTCGTTACATTTTCTACTGAGTTAATATATTGATTGCTTCCTTTAATTAGCTCACTAATCTTATTACTTGTAATTCCTAATGCATTTGTTAAATTATCCATAAATTTCTTAAACATTTTCAAACACCTTCTTATTTATTCGAGATCTAGATTATATAAGAGTTTATAACATTTTTGTTTATGAAAAATCAATTATAACTAAAAATAAAGTCGGTATATTTCAAAAAGCTCCACATAGGAATGCTGAATTATTGATTCAGAAAATATTAAAAGTAGAAGGGATATACATCTAACCTCGATTAAAGTGGTTTTGAATTCATGATAATCGCTTCCATTTTAGAGTATATTGAATTCTTTCTTCTTTTCCGACTGCTATTAGTTCTAAGTGGTCATTTAGAAAATTGAAAGAGCGTTCTTGAGTTGTCCCGTTCCAATTTGGAAATAAGCAGAGCTCGATGTGATGCTTAACAATTCCATTTTCTTCATCAATCTCGTATCTTCCATAATAAGATTCAAACTCATTGAAAGCAAATCTCAATTCTTTATCCGTAGCTTTATATTTGTTTTCTGATTTGAAATTTTTGATTTCTGGGGTTCCTAATTGGGCAGAAACACATCCTTGTTCAGTATAAATCAATCGACCTTTTCCGTTCCATCTCTTTAGCTTTTTACCGTCAAGTGTTTGCGAATCAACATAAACTAGCTCCCATACACCTATAAATTTCTTTTTAATAGTATCTTCATTTTCCAACGAATTTCACCTTTAAACAATATATGATTTCACAAAAATGTCAAAATATATATAGATATCAGAACTAATTTTTCATCGTCAAGAAATTTAATTTAATTTATAATAAGTTAATAATATAATTGCTAATAATAAAATTTGAGTTGAAATTCAAATGGTAGTAGAATCTACAGAAGATTTGAGTATTTATTTAAAACCTACAGATTTTTGCGATTGTGAAAATCAAACAATAATAGATATGGCTCATAGGCTCACTAAAGGATGTGAAACAGATAAAGAGAAGGCATTAAATATATTTTATTTTGTAAGAGATGAAATTCCTTTCATGCTTGATTATATTGTTAAAGCTTCTGAGACTCTTGAGAAAAGATATGGTTTTTGTGTCACAAAATCTACTTTACAGATTGCCCTCTTGAGAGCAGTGAGAATTCCAGCTAAATATCATCTTGCTCATTTAAAAAAAGAACCTCTTAAAGGTGTCATTGCAACGGGGGCCTATAATGGATTTCCAGATATTATTACATTTCATCCTTGGGCTGAATGTTATCTAAATGGTAGATGGATTTCTTGTGATACCTTATTTGATGAGATTTTAACTAAAGCTATATATAAAAAGGGTTTAATTAGTAAAGAAGAGATACCTTCTATAGATTGGGATGGTGAAACAGATCTCAATACAGTGACAGCTTGGATAGTCGAAGATAAGGGCACACATACTTCACTCGATAGCTTATTTCGAAAAGTTCAGAAATATTTAAATCCAGGAAAGTACTCAATTGAAATTCTTAATTATTCGAATAAATACACAGAAAAACTTAGAAAAAAAGGATATTAATAATAGTCCATTACCGCCCCTCTAAATTCTTCGGGTTTTTCTAGAGTTTCACAGAAATGTCAAAATATATATATGCATCCGAACTACTTTTTCATTGCCAAGAAATCTAATTTAATTTAAAATTAAATCACATAAGATGGTAAAAAAAAATGGGCATCTATATGCTGACTGTGTGGTATCCACCCCATAAAGCTTCTGATATGGCAAAACTATATTTGAAGCAATCGAGAGAGACCCCATTCGTTACTAAATGGAGAGTTTTTAATACGACAGGAGGAGTAAAAGGCATTAAACAATATCATCTAATTTATACTGAAAGAGGTAAAGCGGAAGAAGCGTTGGGAGAGTTAAACAAATATTTCATGCCATTCCTCAATATAGAAGGTTTTAGATATCTAGTTGAACCATTAATGGGAGTTTCAGATGGCTACGCTCTACTTGGGATGAAGTGGGAGTAAATTCAGGGTGTTTTAAGGATCGAAAAAAAATTTTAGAATTAATTTCTCTTTTTTTCTAATTCTTTACTTTTCATAGTTGCTTCTGCGATATGGGATCAAACGCTAAAATAGCAACAATAGTATCTTTTTCT